>DASSRF010000108.1:0-14403 GCA_035701945.1 Caldimonas sp.
GGTCGAGGCGACGCGCACCGGGGTCGGTCAGAACGTCGGCTGCGTCTCCAGCAGCGACTCGTAGAGCTTCGCGAAGCCGCTGTCGGGCTTGCCGTCGGCGCCGGTGACCTTGGCGCGGACGACCTCGGGAAGCGACGCCACCGCCGCCTCCGCGTCGAGCTGCTGAACGACCGCGGCGGCGACCGCGAGCGCGCTGCGCAGCGCGAGGTCGAGCGGCGTGTCGCCGGGCGCGAGCGGCTGCGCGCACTTGCGGATCGTGTCGGCGACCGGCTGCGGAAAGCCGATCGTCTCGACCCAGAGCGCGCCGACGTTCGGATGGTCGATGCCGAACGACTCCGCCTCGATCGCCGCGAGCTCGGCGCCGCGCACCGTCGCGTAGCCGGCGAACATGAACTTGGCGATGTCGGGATACGTCTGGCAGAGGATGAGGTGGCCGGTCGCGTGCAGGAGGCCGCAGATGTAGGCCTCCTCGGGATCGGCGCCGAGGCGCGGCGCGAGCTTGTTCGCGGCGGTCGCAGCGAGCAGCGCGTCGCGCCAGAAGCCCTTCAGGTCGATTCCGGGGATCTCGGCGAACGACGACGACACGCCGCTCGCGACGATCAGGCGGTTGAGCGCCTGGATGCCGATCAGCGCGATCGCGGCGTCGATCGACGCCATCGAGCGCTGCCCGCCGAAGAACGACGAGTTGGCGAGGCGCAGCACCTTGGCGCTCAGCACCGGGTCCTGCGCGATCTGCTCGCCGATCTTGCGCGTGTCGACCTCGAGGTCGCGCAGCGCGACGATCAGCTTCTGGACGACCGCCGGGATCACCGGCAGCTCGACCTTGCCGGCGGCGATGTCGTTGATGAAGTTCGGCGCGTTGACCTTCGGCTTCTCGTGGACCTCGACCTTGGGCTTCGGCGGCTCGAGCGTGAACGCCGGCACGTACGTGCCGGAGCGGTGGTCGGTGGTCGGCTTCATCGTCGTCGTCGTCGCGTCGGACGGTGGGCCGCCAGTGTTGCCCAGCCGTCCGTCGGCTGCGCACCGATCCGCCGCGGATTCGCGGCTTTGTTCGCGCTTCGTCGCGCCGCGCCGCCGCCGCGCGCGCCGCGGCGTGCGGCGACGCGACGCTCAGGACGCCTTCGCCGCGGCGGCCGCCTCGGCGGCGCGCTTCTTCTCCTTGAGCGCGGCGAGCTCGGCCTCCTCGCGCTTGCGCCGCGCCTCGTTGTCCTCGAGCGGGGCGGGCTCGGTGATGGGGTTGAGCGCGAGGCCGCCGAAGTCGGTCGCCTTCGGCTCGCCGCGCCTGCTCTTCAGCTTGATGTTGAGGCGCAGCTCGTTGGTCGAGTCGGCGTTGCGCAGCGCCTCGTCGAAGCTGATCAGGCCGGCGTCGTAGAGGTCGAACAGCGCCGCGTCGAACGTGCACATGCCGAGCTCGCGCGAGCGCGCCATGATCGTCTTGATCTCGTGGAACTCGCCGTTGAAGATCTTCTCGGCGAGGGTCGGCGTGTTGAGCAGGATCTCGATCGCCGCGGCGCGGCCCTGGCCGTCCTCGCGGCGCACCAGCCGCTGCGAGACGATCGCGCGCAGGTTCGCCGAGAGGTCCATCAGCAGCTGCTTCCTGCGCTCCTCGGAGAAGAAGTTGATGATCCGCTCGATCGTCTGGCTGGCGCTGTTGGCGTGCAGCGTGCCGAGGCAGAGGTGACCGGTCTCGGCGAACGCGATCGCGTGCTCCATCGTCTCGGCGTCGCGGATCTCGCCGATCAGGATGACGTCGGGCGCCTGGCGCAGCGTGTTCTTCAGCGCGTGGTGCCACGAGTGGGTGTCGATGCCGACCTCGCGGTGCGTGATCAGCGACATCTGCGAAGGATGGACGTACTCGACCGGGTCCTCGACGGTGATGATGTGGCCCGGCGAGGTGCGGTTGCGGTGGTCGATCATCGCGGCGAGCGTCGTCGACTTGCCCGAGCCGGTCGCGCCGACGACGAGCACCAGCCCGCGCTTGGTCATGACGACGTCCTTCAGGATCGGCGGCAGCTTCAGCTTCTCGAAGCTCGGGATCTCGCTCGCGATCGTGCGGATCACCATGCCGACGCAGCGCTGCTGGACGAAGACGTTGACGCGAAAGCGCGAGATCCCGGGGATCGAGATCGCGAAGTTGCACTCCATCTCCTTGGCGAACTCGGCGCGCTGCGCCTCGTTCATCAGCGAGTCGGCGAGGATCCGCGTCACGTCGGCGCTGAGCTTTTGCTGCGTCAGCGGCTTCATCGCGCCTTGCGACTTCATGCTCGGCGGGAAGTCGGCGGAGATGAAGAGGTCGGATCCTCCCGCCTGGCTCATCGTCGCCAGCAGCTTGTGCATGTAGGCGCGGGCTTGTTCTTCGCTGAACGCTGGTGCAGACATGGTGCTCCGTGACAAAGAGAAGGCGTCGGTCCGGGCTGCGGACGCGACGCCGATTTGAATGCGAGCGCAGAGCTTGACAGAACGGTCCGCGGCGCGCGGGACCGTCACTGGCAAAAAACCACGGCGGCTGCGTTCAGCCGCTGGACTGTCGCGCGCACGCCGCGCGCGACCCGAGCGTTATCCCGGAGCGCTCAGCCGCTCGACTCGAGGTGGCGGTGCTTGTTCGCGAGCGCGCGCTCGATGCGACGGTCGGGAACGAGCCACATCAGCGCGACGACGACGTAGATCGCCTGCGCGATCCAAGGTGCGTAGAACGCCGCGGCGATCGCGATCAGATACAGCAGCGGCGGAATGCGCCCCTTCCAGTCCGAACCGACCGCGGTCTTGAGGAACGACGACGGGCCCTCGGCGGCGATGATCGCGCGCTGCAGGACCGTGTAGGAGATCGCGGCCATCAACAGCACGACGCCGTAGAGCGCGGTCGGCGTCGCGGCGAAATGGTTCTCGCCCATCCACGCCGTCGCGAACGAGAAGAGCGACAACCAGAACAGCAGCACCAGGTTGGCCCAGAGCACCGCGCCCGAGATGCGCGACGCCGCCTGCAGCATGTGGTGGTGGTTGTTCCAGTAGATGCCGATGTAGACGAAGCTGAGCACGTAGCTCAGGAACGTCGGCACGAGCGGCAGCAGCGCGTCGAAGCCTTCGCCGTGCGGCGCCTTCAGCTCGAGGACGAGGATCGTGATGTTGACGGCGATGACGCCGTCGCTGAACGCTTCGAGCCGGTTCTTTTCCACGCCGCCTCCGCTTCACCTGATGCCGATTGTGCTTCGCGGGCCGCAGGCGCGGCCGCGCTCGACGATGCGGCGGTCAGGTGCCGCAGAAGGTGCGGTAGCACGCCGTCACGTCGGCGGGCGCCGGTTCGGCGTAGGTCGCGAGCTCGGGCGATTCGTCGTAGGGACGCCGCACCGCGTCGAGCAGCTGCTCGAACGGCGCGAGGTCGCGATCGCTCGACGACGCGGCGCCGAGCGCTGCCTCGACGCGGTGGTTGCGCGGAATGATCCACGGGCTCGCGCGGCGCATGCGCGCTGCGCGTTCGCTGGCGTCGCCGCCGTCGCGCGCGACGCGCTCGCGCCAGCGCGAGAGCCAGCCGTCGAGCGGAGCGCGATCGACGAACAGGGCACGGAGCGGCGCCTCGTCGCCCGCCGCGGCGTCGGCGAGCCGCCGCCAGGCGAGCGTGAAGTCGACGTGCTGCGACTGCAGCAGCGCCAGCCAGTCGGTGGCGAGCGCGGCGTCGTCGCTGTCCCCGTTCGCGCCGATGCCGAGCTTGGCACGCTGGCCCGCGAGCAGATGCTCGGCGTAGCGCGACGGAAACGCGTCGAGCACCGCCATCGCAGGCGGCACCGCGTCGGCGGGCTCGTCGGCGATCAGCGGCAGCAGCGTCTCTGCGAAACGCGCCAGGTTCCAGCGCGCGATCTCTGGCTGGTTGCCGAACGCGTAGCGGCCGTGCGTGTCGATCGAGCTGAACACCGCCGCCGGGTCGTACGCCTCGATGAACGCGCACGGCCCGTAGTCGATCGTCTCGCCCGAGATCGTCATGTTGTCGGTGTTCATGACGCCGTGGATGAAGCCGACGTTCATCCACTGCGCGATCAGCCGTGCCTGGCGCTCCGCGACGTTCTCGAGCAGCGCGACGAAGCGGCGCGGCGAGCCGATCAGCTCGGGATCGTGGCGCGCGATCGTGTACTCGGCGAGCTGGCGGACGCGCTCGACGTCGCCGCGCACCGCGAAGAACTGGAACGTGCCGACGCGGATGTGGCTCGCCGCGACGCGCGTCAGCACCGCTCCCGGCAGCACCTCCTCGCGAAACACCGGCTCGCCGGTCGCCGCGACGGCGAGCGCGCGCGTCGTCGGAATGCCGAGCGCGTGCATCGCCTCGCCGATCAGCACTTCCCGCAGCATCGGCCCGATCGCCGCCTTGCCGTCGCCGCCGCGCGAGAACGGCGTCCGCCCCGAGCCCTTCATCGCGATGTCGCGGCGGCGGCCGTTGCGGTCGACGACTTCGCCGAGCAGCACCGCACGGCCGTCGCCGAGCTGCGGCGAGAAGCCGCCGAACTGGTGGCCGGCGTACGCCTGCGCGATCGGCTCGGCGCCTTCGGGAAGCGCGTTGCCGGCGAAGAGCGCGGCACCGGCAGCGCCGGCGAGCGCTTCGACGTCGAGCCCGAGCTCGGCGGCGAGCTCGCGGTTGAAGAACAGCGACTCGGGCTCGGGGACCGCGGCGGGCCGCCACGGCACCGCGAACTCCTTGAGGTCGCGCGCATACGAGTTGTCGAAGCGGAACGCGGCGGCGGCGGTCATGGTCCGCAGTGTGCGCGATCGCGGCGAGCGCGTCGCTGGCAGGGGCGAGCGCTAGGTTTGATCAGGGCATCCCGAGCCGCCGGCCTCGCCTCGAATGCCCTCGCGCCGCGGCGCGAGCAGTCGAAGCAGATCGGGTCGCAGCGCCGCGAGGCGCGCGCTCGCGGCAGCGTCGTCGCGCAGGAACGCGAAGTCGGCGAAGTCGAATCCCGGGCCGACGGTCGCGCCGACGTACGCGAAGTCGCCGAGCGGCTCGGCGGCCTGCCAGACGCCGGCGGCGACGACGTGGCGCGGCACGGCGCCGTCGCCGTCGACCGGCGCGAGCGTAACCGCACCGACCCGGTCGAGCGCTGCCGACAGCAGCCAGAGCCTGAGCGGTCCGCCTTCGAGCAGGTGCCAGACCTCGTCGGACGAGACGCGGTGCCACGCCGAGCACTCGCCGCGCGCGAGGACGAAATCGATCGTCGTGATCGCCGCGCGCCCCGCCCTGCCGTCGTCCGGCGCGACGCTCGCCGTCGATCGGAACACCTCGCGGTAGTGGCCGCCCTCGGGATGCGGTGCGAGCGAAAGCGCGCGGACGAGCTCGACGGCGCGGTCGGTCATCGCGTTGTCGGATCGTCGCTGTCGCCGGCATGGTGGACGGCGCCGCCGAGGCCGACGCCGACACCGAGCCCCGCGCCTGCACCGCCGGCCATGCCACCGCCACCAGCGCCCGTGCCGCCGCCACCGCCAGCGCGCGCGCCGCCGCGATCACCACCGCCGCGCGCCGCGCCCGCCGTGCGCAGCGGACCCTGGCGCGGAACGACGAGCTCGGGCGGCACCGGCTCGAGATCGAGCGCAGAACGGATGAAGGTCCTGAGCGAGACGACGAGCTCGGCGAGCTCGACGCTGCGTCCGGCGACCATCTCGTCGGCGGCGCGCACCGCGAGCCGCACCTGCTCCTCGGTGCCGAGGAGGACGACGTCGGCGAGCGCGGCCTCGACCGCGTCACGGACGCGACGGCGGCGATCGCCGGGCGAAGCGCCGTGCCCGGCGTCGTCTCCCGAAGACGAAGCGCTGGTCGACGCGGCGCGCGCGCGCAAGTCGCGCAGGTGGCTCGGATCGACGGCGAGATCGCCGGTGAACGATCCGCCGAGCGTCTTGTACGCGGCGATCAGCGTCTTCAAGCGCTCGTTGATCTGCCGGTTCTCGCGCTCGCGGCGGCGTTGCACGCGCTGCATCACGAGCAGGCGGATGCCGACGGCGACGAGCGAGACGACGACGAGGCCGAGCAGCGTCGAGACGACGCCCTGCCACGAGGTGAAGTCGAGCGCGCCGCGCATGTTCCGGATGGACCGCAGAGCGGAAAGAGGCATGGTACGCAGTCGCAGCAGACGCCGCCGATCTCGCGCAGAATGCCGTGCCCGACTGCAGCCGTGCGTCAACACCGCCGACGAGAACGCCATGACCTTGCGCACCGTTGCCGCCGCCCTCGCCCTCGTCGTTGCGACCGCAGCCGCCGCCGCGCTCAAGGCCGGCGACGCGGCGCCGCCCTTCACCGCACCGGCGTCGTTCGCCGGCAAGCCGTTCTCGTTCTCGCTCAAGGACCAGCTCGCGAAGGGGCCGGTCGTCGTCTACTTCTATCCGTCGGCGTACACGTCGGGCTGCAACGTCCAGGCGCACGAGTTCTCGACCCGCGCCGAGCAGTTCGCCGCCGCCGGCGCGAGCGTCATCGGCGTCTCGCTCGACAGCATCGAGCGGCTGAACGCGTTCTCGGCCGACCCCGACTACTGCGCCGGCAAGCTCGCCGTCGCGTCCGACGCCGACGGCAGGATCGCGCGCTCGTACGGCCTGCGCGTCAGCGACAAGGTGCGCGGCGCCACCGACACGCGCGGCGACGAGATCGACCACGGCTTCGCCGAGCGGACGACGTTCGTCGTCCGCCGCGACGGCACGATCGCGGCGACGGTCGGCGGCGTCTCGCCCGAGGCGAACGTCGCACGCGCGCTCGAGCACGTGCAGCGGCTCGCGTCGCGCTGACCGAATCGCACGGCCGCGCAGCGCGAGCGCGGCCTTGCGATTCGACACGACTCGTCACCCGTGCCGCACGCGCGCGCTGAGACAATCGCGAGCATGGACAGATCGATGCTGAAGGGAATCGCGCTCGGCGGGATCGCGATGGTCGTGGTCGGCGCCGGCGCGGTGACGGGCTATCGCACGCTCGCGCAATCGAAGGTCGCCGAGGTCGTCGCGGTCAAGGACGTCACGGAGACGGTCGTCACGCCGCGCGAGCATTGCGAGGACGTCGTCGTGCAGCACAAGGCGCCGGTGAAGGACGAGCACCGCATCGCCGGCACCGCGATCGGCGCCGTCGCCGGCGGCCTGCTCGGCAGCACGGTCGGCGGCGGCAAGGGCAAGACGGTCGCGACCGTCGCCGGCGCGGCGGCGGGCGGCTACGCCGGCAACCGCGTCCAGAAGAACATGCAGGACAAGGACGTCGTCACGACGACCGAGCATCGCTGCCGGACCGTGCAGGAGAAGTCGCAGAAGCTCGTCGGCTACGACGTGCGCTACCGACTCGACGGCAAGGACGGCAGCGTGCGCATGTCGTTCAAGCCCGGCGCGACGCTGCCGGTGAAGGACGGGCGAGTCGTCACGACGCCGCCGCCCGCGGGCGGCGCGTAGCGCGTCAGCGCGGCGCGCCGGCGACCTGCGCGTCGTACACCGCGCGCACCGCGTCGATCGTGTCGGCCTCGTCGGCGCGCTTGTCGGTCCGGTAGCCCTTGACGCGCGCGAAGCGCAGCGCCAGCCCGCCGGGATAGTGCGGGCTCGCCTGCAGGTCGTTGAACGCGACCTCGACGACGAGCTCGGGGCGGACGTGCACCGTGGTCGCGTCGCGCGACGTCTCGCGCGCGAGCAGCTCGTGCGTCTGCCACTCGAGCATCGCGTCGGTCATCCCCTTGAACGTCTTGCCGAGCATGACCCAGCCGCCGCGCGGATCGCGCGCGCCGAGGTGCAGGTTCGAGAGCCAGCCGTGGCGCCGGCCGTGGCCCCATTCGGCGGCGAGGACGACGAGGTCGAGCGTGTGCGCGCGCTTGACCTTGAGCCAGCCCGCGCCACGACTGCCCGCCTCGTACGGCACATCGAGCGACTTCACCATCACGCCCTCGTGGCCGCGCGCGAGCGCGTCGGCGTAGAAGTCGCCGGCAGCGGCAGCGTCGGCGGTGACGAGCCGTGGCACGACGAGCGCTTTCGGCAGCACGGCGGCGAGCGCGTCGAAGCGCTCGTGCGCAGGCCGGTCGACGAGCGCGACTCCGTCGCGCAGCAGGCAGTCGAAGAAGAACGCGGCGAGCGGCAGCTCGGCGCGCAGCTTTTCGACGTCGAGCTTGCGGCCGAAGCGCCGCATCGTCACCTGGAACGCGAGCGGCGTGCCGTCGGCGCCGAGCGCGACCGCCTCGCCGTCGAGGATCAGCGAATCGGCACGCGCGGCGCCGAGCGCCTCGACGATCTCGGGAACCGACGCGGTGACGTCGTTGAGCGCACGCGTGTAGACGCGGATGTCGCTGCCCGCCTTGTGGACCTGGATGCGCGCTCCGTCGACCTTCCATTCGACCGCGGCGGTGCCGAGCCTGGCGAGCGCGCCGGCGACGTCGTCGGCGGGTTGGGCGAGCATCGGCTGCACCGGCCGCTGCAATGCGATCGCGAAGCGCGCGAGCCCGGCCGAGCCTTCGCTCGTCGCGACCCGTGCCGCGGTCGCCAGGCTGCCGGTGACCATCGCCGCGCGGCGGACGTCGGCGACCGGCACCGCCGTCGCCGCCGCGATCGCCTCGATCATCACGCCTTCGAGCGCGCCCTGGCGCAGCTCGCCGACGAGGAGGCGAACGAGGAAGTCCTGCTCGCTCGCGGTCGCGCGTGCGAAGAGCGCCGCGAGCTCGGCGCCGCGCGCTGCCGCGGAGCCCTTGCCGGCGATCGCCGCGATGCGCGCGAGCGCGGCGTCGACGTCGGCGACGGTGAGCGTCGCCTCGCCGGCGTGGCCGCCACGGAGCGCAGAGAGGGTCGCGTAGCCGACGCCGATCCGGCCCTGGCGCGTCTCGCCGGACAGCATCGCGACGACGATCTCGACCTCGTCCTCGCCGGCGCCGCGAATGCACGCGGCGATCGCGTCGCGCTTGGCGAGCCTGCCCGCGGTTTCGGCGACGCTGGCCGACGCGTCGACGACGGCGGAAAGCAGCATGCCCGACGATAGCGGGCGTGCGCGCTCAGTGCACCGAGAGAACTTCGGGATGCTGCAGGTCGCGGCCGACCATGGCGCGTGCGTAGAGATAGTTCTCGCGCGCCTCGTCGCTCAGCTGGTCGAGGTCGACCTGGCCGTGCTCGTCGCAGGGGAATGCGTAGCCGCAGCGGTGCGTGGAGAGGCTGCGGTAGCGCAGCTCGAAGCGAGCCTGGTCGCAATCCGGAGCCTGGGCGGTGTTCATGCCTTCGTCTCGGTGGTGGTCCTGCCGAACTTGAGGCAGCGCGCATGCCCGTCGCCCGCGGATCGCCCCCGCGTTCGGGGCCGGGCGACCAGGAAGCGGCGACAGCGGACAGCGCGGTGGCGCGCTGTCCCACGCGACGATGGCGGGCAGGCATCATCGCGTCTCGCACGCGCAACGGAACGCGCGTCGGCACGACCAGGAACACCGATGGAATCACCTCCGCAGATCCGTTTCGAGGACGGCGCGTCGTACGAAACGTTCATGGGCGTCTGGAGCCGCCTCGCCGGCGAGCAATTCCTGCACTGGCTCGCGCCGCCTGCGGGCTGGCGCTGGGCCGACGTTGGCTGCGGCAACGGCGCGTTCACCGAGCTCCTCTTCGCGCGCTGCGCGCCCGCCGAGGTGCAGGGGATCGACCCTTCGCAGCAGCAGCTCGCGTTCGCCCGCGAGCGCCTGGCCGGTGCGCCGGCGCACTTCGTCGAGGGCGACGCGATGGCGCTGCCGTGGCCCGATGCGTCGTTCGACGCCGCGACGACGGCGCTCGTCATCTTCTTCGTTCCCGATCCGGCGCGTTGCGTCGCCGAGCTCGCTCGCGTCGTCCGGCCCGGCGGCAGCGTCTCGACCTACGCGTGGGACATTCCGGGCGGCGGCTTTCCGTTCGCGATGCTGCAGGAAGAGATCGCGAACCTGTTCGGCAAGCCGCCGCTCTGGCCGCCGAGCGCCGACGCGGCCCGGATCGAGGTCCTGGAGTCGCTCTGGGCGAATGCCGGCCTTGTCGACATCGAGACCCGCGCGTTCGACGTCGACCGGACCTACCGCAGCTTCGACGACTGGTGGGCGATCGCGCAGACGGGGCCGCGCCTCGCCCCGTTCTTCGCTTCGATGGGCCCGGCGCAACACGACGAGCTGCGCGAGCGCCTGCGCGAGCGCCTCGGCGCCGACGCGAACGGCGCGGTCACGACGCGCGCGCGCGCGAACGCGGTGCGCGGGCGCGTGCCGGCCGCTTCGCGCTGACGGCGGCCTTTTCACCGAGGGCGGCGACGAGGAACGGCAGGCTCGTGTCCATCCGGTAGTCGATGTCCGAGTGGTTGTCGGGGAACTCCTCGTACGCGTGCGCGATGCCGAGCTCGGCGAGCCGTCCGGAGAGGATCCGCGCTCCGTAGTGGATGTGGTACTGGTCGCTCCAGCCGCAGTCGATGTAGATCGCGCGCAGGCTCTTCAGCGCCTTGGCGTGGCGGCGCACCATGTGGATCGGGTCGTGGGCGAGCCAGTTCTTCCAGCGCGCCTCGATGCGCTCGCCGGTCTCGAGATGGAACGGCACGCGAAAGCCGTTCGGCGCCTTCGGATCGGGGTCGTACGTCGCCGCCATGCACAGGTTCATGACCGTGTGGCCGTCGGTCGGAGCGAGCTTCTTCTTGCGCCGCAGGTCGGCGAGAAAGCGCGCGATGCGGCCGTCGTCGAGCCCTTCGGCGAGCCGCGCCGACGACAGCGCACGGACGTCGATCGGCCCGGGCTTGCGCTTCGGCCGCGCGAACTTGGCGAGCGCGTCGAGCGTGTTCGGCCAGTCGCTCGCATAGACGAAGTCGAAGTAGGCGTCGCCCGAGTGGTCTGCGACCGCGCCCCACGTCTCGGGATACAGCATGCCGTGGACGATCGAGCCGTAGCCGCCCGAGCTCTTGCCGAAGCAGCCGCGGTGGTCGCGCGACGCGAGCGTGCGAAACCGCGCGTCGACGAAGGGGACGAGCTCCTGCGTCAGGTAGTCGGCGTAGCGGCCGACCGCCGACGAGTTGATGTACTGGTTGCCGCCGAGCGCGGTGAAGCAGTCGGGAAAGACGATGATCGCCGGCGCCATCTTCTTCTCGTGCACGAGCCGCGCCGCGCGCTCGGGGACGTTCTCGCCGAAGCTCTTCCAGTTGGTGTGCGCGATGCCGCTGCCGAGGAAACCGACGAGGTCGAAGAGGACCGGGAAGCGCGAATCGGCGAAGTCGGGATGGTCGTACTGCGGCGGCAGCCAGACCGCCAGCGGCCGCACGCTCGGGTCGCCGAGCGGATTGCCCGCGAGCACCTTCGAGCGGTGCTCGAGGACGACGACGCGGCCCGGCTGGGCGAGGGTGGGCTTGGTCGGCACGGCACGGCTCCCGGAGTGGAGTCGCGACGATAGCAACCGGCCTCTCGCGGCGCGGCACGCGGCGGCAGCGACAATCGCCGCATGACCACCTCCATCGCCTCTCCTCGCTCGCTCGGCTTCGACGCCGACCGTCTCGCGCGCATCGACCGCTTCCTCGCCGAGCGCTACGTCGAGCCCGGCCTCTTGCCGTGCGCGCAGCTCCTCGTCGCGCGCCGCGGCGAGCTCGTCCACCGCACCGTCCTCGGCCACGCCTCGCTCGAGAAGAAGCAGCGCCTCGCCGACGACACGATCTTTCGCATCTACTCGATGACCAAGCCGGTGACGAGCGTCGCCTTCATGATGCTCGTCGAGGAAGGCCGGATCGCGATCGACGACCCGGTCGCGAAGTGGATTCCGTCGTGGCGCGACCAGGCGGTGTACCGCTCGGGAGTGCCGGGCGCCTTCGTCACGCGTCCGGTCGACGCGCCGATGCGCGTCCTCGACCTGCTGCGCCACACCTCGGGGCTGACGTACGGCTTCCAGCTGCGCACCAACGTCGACGCCGCGTACCGCACGCTCAAGGCCGACGCGTTCGAGTCCGAGAGCCTCGAATCGTTCGTCGACAAGCTCGGCCGCCTGCCGCTCGAGTTCTCGCCCGGGACGGCGTGGAACTACTCGGTCTCGACCGACGTCGTCGGCCACCTCGTGAGCGTCGTCTCGGGAATGCCGTTCGACGACTTCGTCCGCAAGCGCATCCTGCAGCCGCTCGGCATGCGCGACACCGACTTCTTCGTCCCCGAGGCGAAAGTCGCGCGCTTCGCCGACTGCTACGTGAAGGACGCCGCCGGCAAGCTCGCGCCGGCGCCGCCGGTCGACTTCTCGAAGCCGCCGCGCGCGCCGTCGGGTGGCGGCGGGCTCGTGTCGACCGCCGCCGACTACCTGCGCTTCTGCGAGATGCTGCGCCGCGGCGGCGAGCTCGACGGCGTCCGGCTGCTCGGGCCGAAGACGCTGCGGCTGATGTGCGCGAACCACCTCCCGGGCGGCCGCGACCTCGCCGACATCTCGATCTCGATGTTCTCGGAGGCGATGTTCCAGGGCGTCGGCTTCGGCCTCGGCTTCGCGATGACGACCGACCCGGTGCGCTGCGGGGTGACGTCGTCGCCGGGCGAGTTCTGGTGGGGCGGGATGGCGTCGACCGCGTTCTGGGTCGATCCGGTCGAGGACGTCTGCGTCGTCTTCCTGACCCAGCTGATCCCGTCGAGCACGTACCCGATCCGGCGCGAGCTGCGCACCTTGATCAACGCGGCGATCGTCGAGCCGGCCTGACCCGGGGCCGCGTCGCCGGGCCTCAGCGCGCGGCGACGGCGAGCAGGCGCTCGAACAGCGCGTCGATGCCTTCGTTCTCTTCGAAGCGCACGAGCTGCGCCGGATCGGCGCCGGCGTCGCGCAGCAGCGCCTCGACGTCGCGCCAGTTGGTGTACGCGTCGCCGATCGCGACGACGCGCGCGAGCAGCGCTTCGTGGCCGAGCAGGCCGATCTCGTACGCGGTGCCGCGGCGATGGCCGGTGAAGCCGCGCAGGTCGAGGACGACGGCGTCGCTCAACCGCATCAGCTGCTCGACGGTCGCGCGCCACGCGGTGTTGAAGCAGAACACCTCGTTGATCGCGAACCGTCCTTCGCGGTCGGCGCGCATGCGCAGGAGCGACTGCAGCTGCTCGGCGCTCGGTCCCTCGGGAAGGAAGCGCTCGTGCAGCCTCCCGGTGAGGTACAGCGCACACTCGTCGAGGTCGACGTTGAGCGCTGCGAGGTCGGGGCCGCCGATCTGGTGGATCGGGCCAAGACAGCGCCAGCGCTGCTGGATCGTGTCGAGCAGCGCGTGCTGGCGGCTGCTCTGCGCGAAGACGCGCAGCATCAGGAGCTGCGGTGCCGCGCCATCTGGCGGCCGCTTGCCGAGCGCAACGGCGTAGGCGAGCGCGGTGACGGCGAGCCACAGCAACGGCAGCGCGGCGACCGTCGCGTCGACGTGTTCCGATTCGACGACCGGCGCACCCACGACCCAGGCCAGCGCGCCGACGCCGAGCGCGACCAGGCTCGGCAGCGAGACGTCGCTGAGCCAGCCGCGCTCGGCGAGCCACAACACCGCGGCGAGGACGCGAAAGCCGATCCAGAGCGACGGCAGCAGCAGCACGACGAGGAAGAGCGCGCGGGGATCGCCGGCCGAGCCGGCGGGGGCGCACGAGCGCAGCGCCGGCTCGAACGCGAGCACCGGCAGGAAGAGGACGAGCACGGCGCAGTTCGCGACGATGAAGACCGGCAGCACCTGGCCGCGCAGGCTGCGGTGCAGCAGCGTGACGTAGATGACGGCGAGGATGACGGCGCCGAGCGCGATGTCGCTCGGCGAATCGAGGCCGGCCGGGTCGATCGCCGTGCCGAGCACCGCGCCTGCAGCGAGGGCGACGGCGCCGAGCGCGAGCGCGCGGCGCGACCAGCGCGGCGGCAGGTTGGCGAGCACCGGGCCGACCGCGAACAGCGCAGCGACGACGGCATCGGCGAGCCGCATGCCGATCGCCTGCGACTGGCCGAGGACGCCGGCGATCGCGGCGGCGAAGAGCGCGAACGTCGCCCACGCGACGAGCGTCGCGCGCGTGATGCGCCGCTCGGTGGACGCTGCGCGCGCGCGCAGCTCGGCGACGCCCGCGGTCGCCGGCAGCGGCGTCGCGCCGCCCTCGCCGCTCGTGCGCGCGAGCGTCCGCTGCCACCATGCCGCCGGCCGTGGCGTCACCTGCTCGAGCGCCATCAGTCGCGTCACGCGGGCGCGATAGCGGGAACGCACGATCGGCGAGACCGTCGCCGCAGCGGCGAGCGCGAGGAGGACGAGCCCGACGATCCAGCCGAACGCGTCCGCCGCGCTCGGCACGACCGCCTCGGCACCGTGCAGGCACGCGAGATCGCGCATCAGCGCTTCGCCGCGGTCGGGGCCGGTGCGCCCGGCGCAGGCTCCTCGGCGGTGAGCTGCCAGCCGGAGCGCTCGAGGTGGGCACGGTGCAGCCGGTTGGCGAGCGCGCCGAAGGCGACGAACTGGACGACGAATGCGACGCTCTGCGCGCCGCTGTC
>DASSRF010000109.1:0-3128 GCA_035701945.1 Caldimonas sp.
CGTGCGGTGAGCCCTCCGGAGGGGTGGGTTCCACCACCTCACGTTCCGGAGCCACCATGAACGCCGTCTTGAAGCCGCAGGCCACTGCGCCCTACATCGTCGCCGACCTCGCCCTCGCCGCCTGGGGGCGCCGCGAGATCCGCATCGCCGAGACCGAGATGCCCGGCCTGATGGCGATCCGCGAGGAGTTCGCGAAGAGCCAGCCGCTGAAGGGCGCGCGCATCGCCGGATCGCTGCACATGACGATCCAGACCGCGGTGCTGATCGAGACGCTGAAGGCGCTCGGCGCCGAGGTGCGCTGGGCGTCGTGCAACATCTTCTCGACCCAGGACCACGCCGCCGCGGCGATCGCCGAGGGCGGCACGCCGGTGTTCGCGGTCAAGGGCGAGACGCTCGAGGACTACTGGGACTACACCCACCGCATCTTCGAGTTCGGCGCCAAGGGGAGCAGCGGCGAAGGCCCGAACATGATCCTCGACGACGGCGGCGACGCGACGCTGCTGATGCACCTCGGCAAGCGTTGCGAGCAGGACCTGTCGCTGATCGACACGCACTCGAGCGAGGAGGAGCGCGTCCTCTACGCCGCGATCCGCAGGAAGCTCGCCAAGGACCCGACCTGGTACAGCCGCAAGGCGAGGGAGATCGTCGGCGTCACCGAGGAGACGACGACCGGCGTCCATCGCCTGAAGGACATGGCCGCGAAGGGAACGCTCCTCTTTCGCGCGATCAACGTCAACGACTCGGTGACGAAGAGCAAGTTCGACAATCTCTACGGCTGCCGCGAGTCGCTCGTCGACGGCATCAAGCGCGCGACCGACGTCATGGTCGCCGGCAAGGTCGCGGTCGTCTGCGGCTACGGCGACGTCGGCAAGGGCTCGGCGCAGGCGCTGCGCGCGCTCTCGGCGCAGGTCTGGGTGACCGAGATCGACCCGATCAACGCGCTGCAGGCGGCGATGGAGGGCTACCGCGTCGTGACGATGGAGTACGCCGCCGACAAGGGCGACATCTTCGTCACCTGCACCGGCAACAAGGGCGTCATCCGCCACGAGCACATGCAGGCGATGAAGGACCAGGCGATCGTCTGCAACATCGGCCACTTCGACAACGAGATCGACATCGCGGCGATCGAGCAATACAAGTGGGAGGAGATCAAGCCGCAGGTCGACCACGTGATCTTCCCGGACGGCAAGCGGATCATCCTGCTCGCCAAGGGCCGGCTCGTGAACCTCGGCTGCGGCACCGGGCACCCGAGCTTCGTGATGTCGTCGAGCTTCGCCAACCAGACGATCGCGCAGATCGAGCTCTTCACGCAGAGCAGCAAGTACGAGGCGGGCCAGGTCTACGTGCTGCCCAAGCACCTCGACGAGAAGGTCGCGCGGCTGCACCTGAAGAAGGTCGGCGCGATGCTCACCGAGCTGACCGACGAGCAGGCGGCGTACATCGGCGTCGCCAAGGAAGGGCCGTACAAGCCCGACACCTACCGCTACTGAGCGAAGCGGAGGTCGCGATGCGGGCCGACCAGCTGCTCGTGCAGCGCGGCGTGGCGCCGAGCCGCTCGGCGGCGCAGCGGCTGATCGAGCGCGGCGGTGTGCGCTGGCGCGCTGCCGCCGGCTGGGCGGTGCCGAGGAAGGCCGGCGAGGAGCTTCCCGACGGCGCCGAGATCGAGGTCGTCGACGACGCCGAGCTTCGCTTCGTCTCGCGCGGCGGCCTCAAGCTCGACGCCGCGCTGGCGCACTGCTCGATCGACGTCGACGGCATGACGTGCCTCGACGTCGGCCAGGGCAGCGGCGGCTTCACCGACGCGCTCCTTTCGCGCGGCGCGGCGCGCGTCGTCGGCGTCGACGTCGGCCACGGCCAGCTCCATCCGCGGATCGCCGCCGATCCGCGCGTCACCGCGCTCGAAGGCGTCAACGCGCGCCAGCTCGATGCGAGCGCGCTTCCGTGCGCCCGCTTCGACCTCGTCGTCGCCGACGTCTCGTTCATCTCGCTCGCGCTCGTGCTGCCGGCGCTCGCGCCGCTCGCCGCGGGCGAGCTGCTGCTGCTCGTCAAGCCGCAGTTCGAGCTGCAGCCCAGGGACATCGGCAAGGGCGGCATCGTCAAGGACGCTGCCGCGCATGCCGAGGTCGAGCGAAAGCTTCGCGACGCGTGCGCGTCGAGCGGGCTCGACGTGCTCGACTGGTTCGAGAGCGCGGTCACCGGCGGCGACGGCAACCGCGAGTTCTTCGTCCGCGCACGAGGGCGCCAATGACCACGACGACGATGACGCTGCCGGTCCCCGTCAGCTTCGAGTTCTTCCCGCCGAACACGCCGGTCGGCAGCGAGAAGCTGAAGACGGTCGTCGCCGAGCTCGCCGAGGCGCGTCCCGACTACTTCAGCGTCACCTACGGCGCCGGCGGGTCGACGCGCGAGAAGACGCTCGCGACGGTATGCGACATCGCCGCGCTCGGCCACCAGGCGGCGCCGCACATCTCGTGCGTCGGCTCGACGCGGCAGGGCATCGCCGAGATCCTCGAGACGTACCGCGCGCAGAAGATCCGCCGCCTCGTCGCGCTGCGCGGCGACCTGCCGAGCGGCACCGCGACGGCGGGCGAGTTCCGCTACGCGAGCGAGCTGATCGCGTTCATCCGCGAGGCGCAGGGACGCGACTGGTTCATCGAGGTCGCGGCGTATCCCGAGTACCACCCGCAGGAGCGCTACGCCAGGCGCGACCTGCAGCACTTCGCCGCCAAGGTGAAGGCCGGCGCCGACGCGGCGATCACGCAGTTCTTCTTCAACCCCGACGCCTACTTCCACTTCGTCGACGAGGTGCGCGCGCTCGGCGTCGACGTGCCGATCGTCCCCGGCGTGATGCCGTTCCACAACTTCTTCAAGATCGCGCAGTTCGCGGCGCGCGACGGCATCGAGATCCCGCGCTGGATCGCGCTCAAGATGGAAGGCTTCATGGACGACGCGGCGTCGATCCGCGCCTTCGGCCTCGACGTCGTGACGCGGCTGTGCGAGCGCCTGGTCGCCGGCGGCGCGCCGGGGATCCACTTCTACACGCTGAACCAGTCGGCGCTCGCGCTCGAGGTCTGCCGGCGGCTGGCAGGGAACTGAGCGCGGCGGCAGAATCGGGCATGGCCTCGCCC
>DASSRF010000110.1:0-5812 GCA_035701945.1 Caldimonas sp.
CTCCACGAGCCCGTTGGCGCGCAGGGTCTCCCCCGACTGCACCAGGTCCACGATGCGCTCGGCGAGGCCGACCAGCGGGGCCAGCTCGATGGAGCCGTCGAGCCGCACCATCTCCACCTGGATCCCGCGCTCGGAGAAGTAGGACTCGGTGAGCCGCGGGTACTTGGTGGCCACGCGGACCCAGGACCACTTGGCCGGATCATCGCGCTCCCACAGCTCGCGCGTTTCCGCCACCACCAGGCGGCAGACCCCGAATCCCAGGTCGACCGGCTCGTAGACGTCGGGCTGCTGCTCGAGCAGGATGTCCTTGCCCACGATGCCCAGATCCGCGGCGCCGTACTCCACGTAGGTCGGAACGTCGGCGGGCTTGAGCAGGATGAAGCGCAGCCCCGCCGCGTGGTCGACCTGCAGGAGCCGGCGCGAGTCGGGCTCGATGCCGCGGATCCCCATCTCGCCCAGCAGCGCGATCGCCGGGTCGAGCAGACGCCCCTTGGGCAGCGCGAGCGTGAGCATCACGTCACCCGGTCGATGGTGGCGCCGAGGGCGCGCAGCTTCACCTCGAGCCGCTCGTAGCCCCGATCCAGGTGGTAGACGCGTGATACCTCGGTGCCGCCGCGCCCCGCGAGACCGGCCAGCACCAGCGAGGCGGAGGCCCGCAGGTCGGTGGCCATGACCGGCGCGCCCTGGTAGTAGCGGACGCCGCGCACCATCGCGATCGACCCCTCCGCCTCGATGCGCGCGCCCATGCGGCACAGCTCGGCCGCGTGCATGAACCGGTTCTCGAAGATGGTCTCGGTGATCTTGCTGATCCCGTCCGCCAGCCCCAGCATGGCCATGAACTGCGCCTGCATGTCGGTGGGGAACCCGGGAAACGGGCTCGTGATGATGTCGGCCGCGCGCGGCCGGGCCGGGCCGTGGCAGCGGATGCGTCCGTCGGTGATCGTCACCGCCGCCCCGCACTCCTCGAGCTTGGACAGCACCGCCGACATGTGGCGCGGCTCGGCGCCCACCACGGTGACGTCGCCGCCGGTGATGGCGGCGGCCACCAGCAGGGTCCCGGCCTCGATGCGGTCGGGGATCACCCGGTGCCGCGCGCCGGACAGCTCGTGCACGCCCTCGATCTCGATCCGCTCGGTGCCCGCCCCCTCGATCCGCGCGCCCATCTCCACCAGCAGGCGGGCGAGGTCGCTCACCTCGGGCTCGCGGGCCGCATTCACGATGACCGTGGTGCCCTCGGCGAGCGCGGCCGCCATCATCAGGTTCTCGGTCCCGGTGACGGTGACCATGTCGGTCGTGATGCGCGCACCGGTCAGACGCTCGGCGCGCGCGACGATGTAGCCGTGCTCGACGACGATGTCGGCGCCCATCGCCTGCAACCCCTTGATGTGCTGGTCGACCGGGCGGGTGCCGATCGCGCAGCCGCCGGGCAGCGAGACGCGCGCCTCGCCGAAGCGCGCGAGCAGCGGGCCGAGGACGAGGATCGACGCGCGCATCGTCTTCACGAGCTCGTACGGCGCCTCGCGCGAGACGACGGCGGCGGCGGCGAGCGTGACCGTCGCCTCGCCGTTGCCGCCGGCTTCGGCACCGACGCCCATCGTGCGCAGCAGCCGCGTCATCGTCGCGACGTCCTGCAGGCGCGGGACGTTCTGCAGCTGGACGCGCTCTGCGGTGAGCAGCGCGGCGCACAGCTCGGGCAACGCCGCGTTCTTGGCGCCGGAGATGACGATCTCGCCTGCGAGCCGGCGGCCGCCGCGGATGCGGAGTTTGTCCATCGTGGTGATCGGGTCCGGGCCGAAGCCCGCGTCAGGCCGGGTGTTCTTGCTGGTACTCGGCGGGGGTCAGCGTCCTCATCGACAGCGCGTGGACCTGCTCGCGCATGCGGTCGCCGAGGGCGCGGTAGACGCGCTGGTGTCGGGCGATGCGGCTCGTGCCCTCGAATTCGCGCGAGACGATCGTCGCGAAGAAGTGGCGGCCGTCGCCCTCGACCTCGACGTGCTCGCAGGCGAGCCCGTCGGCGATGAAACGACGGAGGTCTTCGGCGGTCGGTTCGGCCATCGGCGGATTATCCCCCGCCGCGGGAGCCCTCAGGGCGCGGCGGCGCGCCGCTCGTACGCGTCGCGCAGCGCCGCGGCGCGGTCGGCGGCGAGCGCGCCGAGCGGCAGCGCGACGCGCCGCCACTCGTCGTCGCGGTAGCGATCGGCGAGCAGCGACTTCACCGCGGCGACGAGCGGGTGCGCGGCGACGATCGCGCGCAGCTCGGCGGCCTTCTTCGCCGCGGCCGCGCCGCCCGGCGCGCCCTGCCCCGACCACGCGGCCTGCGATTCGCGCGCGGTCACGTTGACCGTCGCCGAGATGCAGCCTGCGAAGCCTTCGGCGGCAGTGCTGCCGAGGGTCGCCTCCGAGCTCGGGAAGACGGCGAAACCCGGCAGCGCGGCGACGATCGAGCGCGCATACGCGAGATCGCCGGCGCTGTCCTTCAGCCCGACGATCGTCTCGCCGTGGCGCTCGCGCAGCCGCACGACGACCTCGCGCGGCCACGGCACCTTGGTGTTCTGCGGGATGTGATACAGGTAGAGCGCAAGTCGCGGATGGTCGACGCGCGCGACGAGCGCATCGACGTACGCGACGAGGCCGTCGTCGCGCACGTCGGGGTAGTAGAACG
Organism: Caldimonas sp.; assembly: GCA_035701945.1. GTDB lineage: Bacteria > Pseudomonadota > Gammaproteobacteria > Burkholderiales > Burkholderiaceae_C > Schlegelella_A. The sequence goes on from DASSRF010000110.1 coordinate 2,663, forward strand.
GCGGCAGCACCAGCGCACCGGCGAAGCCGAGCTCGCACGCGGTGCGCGTGAGAAGCACCGTCTCGTCGAGCGCGGGAACGCCGGTGCCGACCATGAAACGGTCGAGCGGCAGCCCCGCCTCGGCGATCGCGCGCATCACCGCGATGCGCTGCTCGACGCCGAACGCGGTCGCTTCGCCGGTCGTGCCGAGCAGGTTGATCGCGTCGCAGCCGCCGTCGAGGAGCGCGCGGCAGTGGCGGACGAGGCGCCCGAGGTCGGGGCGGAACTGGCCGTCGACCGGCGTCGCGGTCGCGGCGATGACGCCGCGCAGGCGGGAGAAGGTCATGTCTTCTTCGTCGAGCTCGTGCTCAGAAGCCGTACAGCGATGCCGGATTGTCGACGCAGACGCGGCGCAGCATCGCGGCGTCGGGCAGCGTCGCGACGAGCAGATCGACGAGGTCGGCGTCGTGCGGCGTCGCGCCCTGCAGCTCGGTGTGCGGCCAGTCGCTGCCCCAGAGCAGGCGCTCGGGGTTGGCGGCGACGAGCGCATCGACGAGCGGCCGGATGTCGTCGTGCGCACGGCCCGGCCGCGCGATGCGGTAAGGCGCCGAGAGCTTCACCCAGACGCGGCCGCTCGCGACGAGGTCGAGCACGAGCTGCGGCAACGCGGCGCCGGCGGCGGGGCGGCCGAAGTGATCGACGACGATCGGCACTTCGACGCGGTCGGCGAGCCGGGCGAGCGTCGTGGCGCCGTCGCCGGCGAGCATCACGTGGACCTGGAGGTGCCAGTTGCGCGGGCGCATCCGCTCGCACAGAGCGATGGCGTCGTCGATCGCGAGCATCTGCGGGTTGACGACGTTGAGGCGGATGCCGCGGACGCCGAGCGCGTCGATCGCGAGCAGCTCGTCGTCGCTCGTCGCCGCGTCGGGGACGACGATGCCGCGGTAGGCATCGCCTGCTGCCGCGGCGTCGCGCAGCGCGTCGAGCAGGCACGCGTTGTCGGTGCCGTAGACGCTCGGCTGGACGAGGACGGCACGCGCGATGCCGCACGCCGCCATGACCGCGCGATGGTCCGCGAGCGTTGCCCCGTGCGGCGTGTAGTTGCGACGCGGATCGAGCGGATAGCGCTTGCGATCGCCGAAGACGTGGAAGTGGCAGTCGCACGCACCTTCGGGCAGGCGCGCGCGCGGCGCGCTCGGAGCTCGCTGCGGTGGCGCGCAGTCGGGAGCGGCGTCGGGCGCGGTGTCGTTCACGGCACGCCGCCCGCGCGGCCGGGAACGAGGAAGTCGAAGTCGCAGCCTTCGTCGGCCTGCAGCACCGAGCGATGGAAGAGCGCCGCGTAGCCGCGTTCGGGAACCGGGGCCGCGCCGCGCGCGCCGTGGGCGTCGAACGCGGCGCGGCGGCGCGCGAGCTCGGCATCGTCGACGAGAACGTCGATCTTGCGCGCGACGACGTCGAGCCGGATGCGATCGCCGTTCTCGACCAGCGCGAGCGGCCCGCCGAGCGCGGACTCGGGCGTCACGTGGAGGACGATCGCGCCGAACGCGGTGCCGCTCATGCGCGCGTCCGAGATCCGCACCATGTCCTTGACGCCCTGCGTCGCGAGCTTCTTCGGGATCGGCAGGTAGCCCGCCTCGGGCATTCCCGGCGCGCCGATCGGGCCGGCGTTCTTCAGCACGAGGACGTCTTCGGCCGTGACGTCGAGGTCGGGCGAGTCGATCCGCGCCGCGAGGTCGGCGAGCGAGTCGAACACGACGGCGCGGCCGGTGTGCTGCAGGAGCCGCGCGGTCGCCGCCGACTGCTTGACGATCGCGCCGCGCGGCGCGAGGTTGCCGCGCAGCACGACGATGCCGCCGCCGGAGCTGATCGGATCGGCGCGCGAGCGGATCACGTCCTGCGCGTCGCGCACGTCGACGTTCGCGATCCGCTCGCCGAGCGTCGTTCCCTCGACGCAGCGCGAGTCGAGGTCGAGGTGGTCGCGCAGCTCGTGGAGCAGCCGCGGCACGCCGCCGGCCCAGTGGAAGTGCTCCATGTAGTGCTGCCCGGACGGCTTCAGGTCGACGAGCACCGGGACCTCGCGGCCGAGCGCGTCGACCTCGTCGAGGTCGATCGCGATGCCGCGCCGGCCGGCGGCGGCGGTGAGGTGGATCAGCGCATTCGTCGAGCCGCCGATCGCCTGCAGGACGACGAGCGCGTTGCGAAGCGCTGCGCGCGTCATGAGCTCGCCCGGCGTCGGGCCGCCGTGCTCGGCGAGCGCGACCGCGACGCGCCCGCTCGCCTCGGCCGAGCGCAGCCGGTCGGCATGCGTCGCCGGGATCGACGCCGCGGTCGGCAGCGCGAGTCCCATCGTCTCGACGATGCACGCCATCGTGCTCGCCGTTCCCATCACCATGCACGTTCCCGGCGTCGGAGCGAGCCGCGCGTTGACCGCCTCGATCTCGGCGGCGTCGATGCGGCCGCCGCGAAAGTCGCTCCACAGACGCCGGCAGTCGGTGCACGCGCCGAGCGTCTCGCCGCGGTGGTGGCCGACGAGCATCGGCCCGACCGGGACGACGATCGCGGGCAGGTCCGCCGACGCGGCGGCCATCATCTGCGCCGGGATCGTCTTGTCGCAGCCGCCGACGAGGACGACCGCGTCCATCGGCTGCGCGCGGATCATCTCCTCGGTGTCCATCGCCATCAGGTTGCGCAGGAACATGCTCGTCGGATGCGCGAACGACTCGTGGATCGAGATCGTCGGAAACTCCATCGGCAAGCCGCCGGCGAGCATGACGCCGCGCTTGATCGCGTCGACGAGCTGCGGCACGTTGCCGTGGCACGCGTTGTAGTCGCTGAAGGTGTTGGCGATGCCGACGATCGGCCGTGCGAGCGCATCGTCGGACAGGCCCATGGCTTTCACGAACGCCTTGCGAAGGAAGAGCGAGAACTCGGCGTCGCCGTAGGACGTCAGGCCCTTTCTCATTCCTTTCGGTGCGGTCATGACGAACGACCTTCGACGGTCGAGCGCGCAAGGGCGGGGGCGGGGCCGCTGCCGCGCAGCTTTGGCGCCCGGCCCTGCGGGCCGGGTCCCCTGCGCTGCTCGCTCCGCGGGGCGGCTGCGATGCCGCTCGCTCCGGCCCTGAACGGGCCGTCGCATGGGGGCTTCTCGCCGGTCCTCCGCTTCGCTCCGGA
>DASSRF010000111.1:0-4866 GCA_035701945.1 Caldimonas sp.
CGGGTGCGCGAGGAGATCGCGCGGCCGTCGGCGTTCCGCCTCTTCAACGGCGAATGGGACAAGGTCCGGATCGTCGAGGTCGCGCAGCCCAGCCATCGCGAGCTGGAGCAGCGCAGCCTCGCCGAGATCGCAGCGGCGAGCGCGCGCGACCCGCTCGACGCGATGCTCGACCTCGCGCTCGACGAGGACCTCGCGACGGTCTTCACCGCGCAGCTGCTGAACAGCGACGAGGACGCGGTCGGCCGCATGCTCAACGATCCGAACGCGATCGTCAGCCTGAGCGACGCCGGCGCGCACCTCACGTTCTTCAACGACGCCGGCTTCGGCCTGCACCTGCTCGGCCACTGGTCGCGCGACGTCGGCGCGATGCCGCTCGAAGAAGCGGTGCGGCGGCTGACGTCGCACCCCGCCGGCGTCCTCGGCCTCGAGCGGCGCGGCCGGATCCGCGTCGGCGACGCCGCCGACCTGCTCCTGTTCGACCCGAAGACGGTCGGCCGCGGTCCGAAGCGACGCGTCCACGACCTGCCCGCGGGCGCGGCGCGGCTGACGACCGATGCGGTCGGCGTCCACGGCGTCTGGGTCAACGGCACGCAGGTCGCCGACGCCGACGGGCTCGTCGACAAGCCGCCGCTCGCGGGCGAGTTGCTGACGCGATTCGCTTCCTGACCGCCGCGATGGCGCAGCGCCGGCCGCCGACGACAGCCGCACGCGCGGCGGCCGCGATCGTCGCCGCCTTCGCGCTTGCGTTGCCCGGACGCGCCGCCGACAGCGACGAGCCGCGCACGAACGCGTTCGACGATCCGTTCGTGCAGGCGACGCACGCGATCGCCGCGTGCCCGGTCGCCGAGGGCCCGCTCGTCACCGCAGCCGAGGCGCGCGCGCAGTCGCACGGCCGCGCCGAGCGTGGCACGACGTGCCACTACTGGGGCCGCTGCCGGCTGCCGAACGCGTACCTCTACGACAAGGAGATCGTGCCGCGCGTCGTCCGCTTCATCACGCTCGACGATCGTTTCGCGAATTCGACGATCTGGGTGCTCGGCCAGCGCCGCTGGGTCTATCTCAAGGGCTGCGTCGCCAGTGCCGAGCAGGCGAGCGCGCTCGAGCGCGAGGTGCGCCTCATCGACGACGTCGAAGCGGTCATCGACGAGCTCATGGTCGGCTCCTCGGGAAAGCCGCCGTACGCGGTCGCGCGCCCGCTCAGCGCTGCGAGCACAGCGACGCGATGAGCGATTCGAACGCCGCGCGATAGAGCGCGGGCGCGTTCTCGTGCAGGCGGCTGTGGCTCCCGCCGGGGATCTCGATCCAGCGCGTTGCGGGCGGGGCGGCGTCGCGGAGCTTGCGGCCGAGCGCGATCGGCACGGTGTCGTCGCGGTCGCCGTGCAGCATCAGGATGGGCGCGTCGACCTTGCCGATGCGATCGAGCGAATCGAAGCGCTCCTCCGACAGCCACACCGCGATCGGCCCGACCGGTCCGACCGCGCTGCCGGCGAGATCGACCAGGCTGCTGAACGTCGACTCGACGGCGAGCGCGCCGTAGTCGACACGCACGTGCTTGCGGCTCGCGAGATCGATCGCGACAGCGCCGCCGAGCGAATGCCCGTAGATGACGCGCTTGCACGGCTCGGGCTGGCGGCGGACGAGCTCGGTCCAGGCGACGTCGGCATCGGCGAGGATCGTCTTCTGCGACGGCACGATCGCCGTGCTGTCGCCGAAGCCGCGGTAGTCGACCGCGAGCACCGAGAAGCCGGCGTCGCGAAGCGCCTCCATCTTCGGATGGTTGCGGTAGAGGTTGCGAAACGTGCCGTGCAGGTAGAGCAGCGTCGGCGCCGCGGGGTCGGCGTTCGGCAGCCACCAGAGCGCGACGTGCCCGGTCGTGCCGTCGCGCGCGGCGACGTCGACGAGCGTCTTCTCGTCGCCCGGCCGCAGCGTCGGCAGCGGATCGGGTCGCGCCGCGGTCGGCCGGTACATGAGCTGGCGCGCCCGGCTGTCGAGCGAGCCGCAGCCGACCGCCATGACCGCGACGGCGACGATGACGAGCGCGCGCAGCGTCCGACGACTGCGAGCCAGTGCGGTCAAAATGGAAGGCATGAGATGGATGGCCCGCGCAGCGGCCGCGATTCTGGCCGGCTGCACGGGCTTGGCATCGTCGCAGGACAAGGCTCCCACGACCTCATCGGACTCGTCGCGCTGGAGCTTTCCCGCCAACGCGCCGTCGGAGCCGACGTGGCGGCTGATCGTCGCGCCGTACACGCTGCACTTCTCGTACAACCCGGAGCACAAGGACGTGTTCCTGGTCGGCATGGAGCACGAGCACGAGAACGGCGTCGTCTGGGGCGGCACGGTGTTCGACAACTCGTTCGGCCAGCCGAGCCTCTACGCGTTCGTCGGCCAGCGGCTCTACCGCTGGAGCCGCTGGGACTCGCTCTACGCCGAATGGACGGTCGGCGTCCTCTACGGCTACACCGGCGAGTTCAAGCACAAGGTTCCGCTCAACGTCGGCGGATTCTCGCCCGGCGCGGTCGCCGGCGTCGGCTGGAAGTTCACGAAGACGCTCGCCGGGCAGGTGAACCTGCTCGGCACCTCGGGGCTCATGTTCCAGCTCTCGGTCGACCTGCCTTGAGGCAGGCCGCCGCCGCGCTACACCTTCTTGGCCGCGGCCTTCTCGTAGCGCGCGTCGCTGTCGAATGCCGACAGGCTGGCGGCAGCGAGCAGCGCCGTGCTCGCGGCGAACACGATCAACGCGACGACGAAGCGGACCATGGCGTTCTCCGGCGTGAAGGCGCGGCGATTATCGAATCGGCTTGCGGCCGCAGTCAACGATGGCTCGCCGCCGTGCCGGCCATGCCGACAGCAGCCAGGTGAGCGCCGCCGCCTGCAGCCAGGCGAGAGCGAGCATGACGACGGCACGGCCCGGCCACGGACCGAACGCGTCGACTGCGCGCGTGTGCTCCGGGGTGCGATCGGCGATGAACGCGTAGTTCGTGCCGAGCGCATCGTTGACCGTCGTCACCAGCGCGACGTAGACGACGGCGAATGCGCACCAGCGCGCGTAGTCGCGCCACGTCGGCGCGAAGCGGCGCACCGCGAGCAGGTAGATCGCGCTGGCGAGGATGACGCCGTGGCGCGACCAGAACAGCCAGTACTCGAGGCTCGCCGGACCGCCACCGAGGTCGGGAAAGACGAGCGCGAGCGAGCTGAGCGCGAGGCCGAAGTAGAGGGCGATCGCGCTCGCCAGGCGATAGCCGCCGAGCAGCGCGGCCACGCACGCGATGCTGCTGACGTCGCAGACCTGGATCGGCAGCGCCGCGGAGAGGAACGATCCGCTCCGCCAGCCGTCGTCGAGCTTGACGGCGACGAGCAGCACGCTGCCGAGGCCCGCGAGAGCGAGCTCGACGCGCCGGCGTCCCGCGTCGCCGGCACGGCGCGGCCACAGGCCGACCGCAACGGCGATCGCGACGGTCGCGAACGCCGGGAGCGCAGCGCTGGACATCCGACCTCCCTCCGCGCCATGGTGAACGGCGGCGCCCCGAGACGCTCGTCACCGAGCCGACGTCGACCTCCACGTGCCCATCGGCGACTCGGCAGAATCGGCGCATGACCGACCTCTCGCTCGCCCGCCACATCGCCGCCATTCTCGCGCGCGCCGGCGACGACGCCGACCCGGCCGAGACCGCCGAGTGGTGCGAAGCGCTCGACGCGCTCACGGCAGCGCACGGGCCCAGGCGCGCCCGCTTCGTCCTCGACGCGCTGCTCGCGCACGCGCGCCGTCGCGGCCTGCACTGGCAGCCTTCGCTGGTGACGCCGTACGTCAACTCGATCGCGCTCGAGGACCAGCCGCCGTTTCCCGGCGACCTCGCGATGGAGCAGCGGCTCGCCGCGATCATGCGCTGGAACGCGCTCGCGATGGTGATGCGCGCCAACCGCGCCGAGAGCGGCGGCTCGACCGAGCTCGGCGGCCACATCGCGAGCTACGCGTCGGCGGCCGACCTGTTCGAGGTCGGCTTCAACCACTTCTTTCGCGCCCGCGACGATGACCTGCCGGCCGGTCAGGACGGCGGTGCCGTTCTGCCCGCAGGGCCGGCGCAGCCGGACCGCGAAGGCGGCGACCTCGTCTTCTTCCAGCCGCATTCGGCGCCGGGCGTCTACGCGCGCGCGTTCCTCGAAGGGCGCCTCACCGCCGACGACCTCGCGCACTACCGCCGCGAGCTCGTCGCGCCCGAGCACGGCGCGCGCGGGCTGACGTCGTACCCGCACCCGCAGCTGATGCCCGACTTCTGGCAGTTCCCGACCGGCTCGATGGGGATCGGGCCGATCAACGCGATCTACCAGGCGCGGTTCCTGCGCTACCTCGGGCACCGCGGCCTGCTGAAGGCGAGCGCCGGGCGCGCGCAGCGGCGCGTCTGGGGCTTCTTCGGCGACGGCGAGATGGACGAGCCCGAGTCGATCGCGGCGCTCACGCTCGCCGCGCGCGAGCAGCTCGACAACTGCACCTTCGTCATCAACTGCAACCTGCAGCGGCTCGACGGCCCGGTGCGCGGCAACGGCCGCATCGTCGACGAGCTCGAGTCGGTCTTCGCCGGCGCCGGCTGGCACGTGATCAAGTGCCTGTGGAGCTCCGACTGGGACGTGCTCTTCGCTCGCGACAAGAGCCAGGCGCTGATGCGTGCGTTCGCGCGCACGGTCGACGGCCAGTTCCAGACCCTGTCGGCCAACGACGGTGCGTTCAACCGCGAGGTCTTCTTCGGCCAGAACGACGAGCTCAAGGCACTCGTTGCGGACCTGCGCGACGAGGACATCGACCGGCTCCGCCGCGGCGGCCACGACGCCGTCAAGATCCACGCCGCGTTCGCCGCCGCCGTTGCGCAC
>DASSRF010000112.1:0-11387 GCA_035701945.1 Caldimonas sp.
GCCGCTACCGGCTGACGCGCGGCTCCACGAAATCTTCACGCTCGGCGAACGGTTGCCCCACGCGGCGGCGCCTACAGTCGCCGCCGCCATGGACGACCGCGCGCCCGAGTTCGCGATCCGCGCCGACCGCGACGACGACTCGCTCGTCGCCGTCGTGCCGCAGCCGCCGCTCGTCGAGCGCGGCGGCTACGTCGTCTCGCACCTCGTCCTCGTGCCGATCGCGATCGCGCTCGTCGCGTGGCTCTGCCAGCACGGCGGTGGCGACATCGCGATCGCTCGCGCCTTCGTCGACGCGGCGAGCCATCAGTTCATGGGAGCGCACTCGGCGCTGCTCGACGTCGTCGGCCACCAGGCGGCGCGCGGCGTCCCGTTCCTCGTCGGCGCGAGCGCGTTCGCCGGCGGCGCGTGCGGGTTCGCGGTGCCGCGGCTGCGGCCGTGGACGCCGATCCTGCTCGCGGTCGGCGCGGCGATGCTGTTCGGCCCGCTGCTCGTCAACGTCATGAGATCGTGGACGACGCAGCACTGCCCGGTCGACGTCCAGCAGTTCGGCGGGGTCGTCGACTACGTCGCCGACCGCGACGGGCCGTTCTGGGCGACCTCGGCGGCGAGCGCCGGCCGCTGCCTGCCGAGCGGCCACGCCGGCGGCGGCTACGCGCTGCTCTCGCTCTACTTCGCCGGCTGGGCCGCCGGCCGTCCGCAGTGGCGCTGGCGCGGGCTCGCGATCGGCATCGCCGCGGGCGCGCTCTTCAGCGCCGTGCGCATCGCGCAAGGCGCAGGCTTCGCGAGCGCGACGCTGTGGTCGGCGATGGTCGACTGGACGGTCTGCGCCGTGCTCTTCCTGCCACTCGTATGTACCACGAAGACGCCGCAAGCCTGAGCCTTCGCACGGCGACGACGCGCGCGCCCGATGCGGCCGCCGTCGCGCGCCGGCGCATCGGCGTCGGCGCGCTCGTCGTGTTCGCCTGGCTCGCCTGGTCGATCGGCCTGCATCCGCTCACGCTTCCCGACGAGGGCCGCTACGTCGGCGTCGCCTGGGAGATGCTGCGCTCGGGCAACTGGCTGATCCCGACCGAGAACGGGCTGCCGTTCTTCCACAAGCCGCCGCTCTTCTACTGGCTGACGGCGCTGTCGATGCACGCCTTCGGCGTCAACGCCGCGGCGGCGCGGCTCGCGGCGCTCGTCTGCGCATGCCTCGCGGTGGCGGGCGTGTTCGCTGTGACGCGGCGGCGCGCCGGCGAGCCGATCGCCGCGGCGACGGTGCTGGTGCTCGCGACGATGCCGTTCTTCTTCGCGGCGTCGCACTACGCGAATCTCGACATGCCGGTCGCCGCGTTCATCGCGCTCGCGATCGTCTTCGCCGCCGACGCCGCGCTCGACCTCGATCGCGGCGCGCCGCATCGCAACGCGCTCCTCCTCGCCTGGACGTGCGCTGCGCTCGGCGTCCTCGCCAAGGGCCTGATCGGGATCGTGCTGCCCGGGCTCGTGATCGTCGTCTGGCTGCTCGCGTCGGGGCGCTGGCGGACGATCGCGCGGCTGCTCTCGCCGCTCGGCATTGCCCTTTTCGTACTCATCGCCGCGCCCTGGTTCGTGCTCGTCGAACGGCAGCACCCCGGCTTCGCGCGCTACTTCTTCGTTCACCACCACTTCGAGCGCTTCGTCGAGCACGGCTTCAACAACGCCCAGCCGTGGTGGTTCTTCGTCGCCGTGCTGCCCGCGTTGACGCTGCCGTGGTCGCTCTGGCTCGTGCGCATGCGCCGCTCGCGCGCGGGCGCGACCGGCGCCGGCGCGGCGAGCGATGCGCAGCGCGACGACCTCGCCGCATGGCGCCGCCTGATGTGGATCTGGCTGGCAACCGTCGTCGTCTTCTTCTCGCTGCCGCAGTCGAAGCCGGTCGGCTACATCATGCCGGCGCTCTTTCCGCTCGCCTTCCTCGTCGCCGAGCCGGCGCTGGCGGCGTGGCGCAGCACGCGCGCCGGCTGGCGCGGCGCCGTCGCGGCGAGCGCCGCGATCGCGGTCGTCGTCTGCGCCGGCGCGGTCGCGTGGATGGCGACGCGCTACCAGCGCGACAACACCGCGCTCGCGCACACCCTGCGCGCCGTTCGCGCGCCCGGCGATCCGGTCGTCTTCGTCGACGAATACTTCTTCGACGTGCCGCTGCACGCGCGCCTGAGCGCACCGGTGCCCGTCGTCTCCGACTGGAACGATCCGGCGATTCCGAACCGCGACAACTGGCGCCGCGAGCTGAGCGAGGCCGGCGCGTTCGATCGCGCACGCGCCGCGACGCTCCTCGTCGATGCCGAGCACGGCTTCGCGCTGCGCTGCGGCAGGGCGCCCCTCTGGGTGCTCGTCAAGCGCCAGGACGAAGCGCAGGTCGCGGCGAAGGCAGACGCGGTGCGCATCGCGACCTCGCACGGCGCGTCGCTCTGGCGGCTGGCGCCGCAAGCGTGCGCGTCCGCTTCGACGACGGCCGACCGGAGACAGCGATGAAGAACGAGACGTCCGCAGCCGAGCTCGCCGCCGCGACGCGCGAGGGGTCACTCTCGATCAGCTGCATCCTGCCGGCGTACAACGAGAGCGCGTCGCTGCCGGCGCTGCTGAGGCAGCTGAGCGACGAGCTCGCGCAGCACAGCGACGACTGGGAGATCGTCGTCGTCAACGACGGCAGCACCGACGACACCGAGCTCGCGATGCTGCCGTGGCTGCGCGACCGCCGCATCCGCTACGTCTCGCTGTCGCGCAACTTCGGCAAGGAGGCCGCGCTCACCGCCGGCATCGATCGCGCGCGCGGCGACGTCGTGCTGCTGATGGACGCCGACCTGCAGCATTCGCCGGCGCTGATCGCCGAGATGGTCGCCGCCTGGCGCGCCGGCGCCGACATGGTCTACACCGTGCGCGCGACGCGCGGCGACGAGTCGTTCCTGAAGAAGCTCGGCACGAAGCTCTTCTACCGCGTCGTCAACGCCGGCGCCGCGGTCGAGATCCCGGCCAACGCCGGCGACTTCCGCCTCCTCGACCGCGCCGTCGTCGACGCGCTGAAGAGCCTGCCCGAGCGCAACCGCTTCATGAAAGGGCTGTACGCGTGGGTCGGCTTTCGCTCGGTCGCCGTCGACTACGTTCCCGACGAGCGCCACGCCGGCGAGTCGTCGTTCTCGATGCGCCGGCTGTCGCGGCTCGCCGTCACCGGGGTGACCGCGTTCACGAACGCGCCGCTCAGGCTCTGGAGCGCGCTCGGCGCGCTGATCGCGGTCTGCGCGATCCTCGGCGGCATCTGGTTCATCATCGAGCACTACACCTTCGGCGCCGACGTCCCCGGCTGGGCGACGCTGGCGGTGAGCACGATGTTCTTCAGCGGCGTCCAGCTGCTCTCGATCGGCATCCTCGGCGAATACGTCGGCCGCATCTTCGACGAGGTCAAGCAGCGGCCCGTCTATCTCGTCCGCCACGACACCGGCGCGGCCGACGACCGCGGGCCTTCGGCCTGATGGCGGTCGGCGAGCGCGTCGTCGCGGTCTGCGCCGACGACGTCGGCCTCGTCGACGGCATCGCGGAGACCGTCGCTGCGCTTGCCGCGGCGCGCCGGCTGAACGCCGCTTCGTGCGTCACGACGGGGTCGGCATGGCGGTCGGCGGCGGCGGTGCTTCGCACCGCGCCCGCGCCGCTCGCGCTCGGCCTGCACTTCAACCTCAGCGAGGGCGCCCCGCTCACGCGCGAGCTGCGAACGAGGTGGCCGGAGTTCCCCCGCCTCGGCAGCTTGCTCGCCGGCGCAGCGCTCGGCGCGCTGCCGCTCGCCGCGATCGCCGCCGAGTTTCGCGCCCAGGCCGACGCGTTCGCCGACGCGCTCGGGCGCGCGCCCGAGTTCGTCGACGGCCACCAGCACGTGCACGCGCTGCCCGGCGTGCGCGACGCGGTGCTCGATGCGATCTGCGCCTGGCCGGTGGTGCCCGCGGCGCGCAACACGGCGCACGTGCTCGGGCCGGCCGCGGCGCTGAAGCGCCGCGTCATCGAGGCGAGCGGCGGCCGTGCGCTCGAGCGCGCGCTCGTCGCGCGCGGCGTCGCCCACAACACCGTCCTGCTCGGCGCCTACGACTTCGCGGCCCCCGAGTACCGCAGCCTGATGCAGCGCTGGCTCGCCGCGGCGCCGCCCGAAGGCGGGCTGCTCTTCTGCCATCCGGGCCCCGACACCTCCGGCGACGCGATCGGCGCCGCGCGGCGGCGCGAAGCCGACTACCTCGGCAGCGCCGCGTTCGCAGACGATCTCGCCTTCGCCCGCGTCACGATCGGTCCGGCGTGGGCGAAGCGAAGCTCCAGCGGCGGTTGATCTCGAAGGTGACGACGAGCGCGACGAGCGTCGCGACGACCTGCGCGATCAGGTAGTGCACGCCGATTCGCGTGCCGACGGCGACGATCGTGAAGCTGATCGCGGCGCCGACGACCGCAGTGATCTGGAAGCGAAGCCACGCGCCGACGGTCGCAGGAGCGCCGCGAAACGTGAACGCGGCGTTGCCGGCGAACGCGACCTGCGCGCCGACCCACGCGCCGACCGCCGCGGCGCGCGCCGGCGCCAGCCAGCCGGCCTCGACGAGACCGACGAGAATCGCGTAGTGCGCGGCGGTCGCGACCGCGCCCACCGCGGCGTACCGGAAAAAGCGGTCGGCCACGGCAAATTCCACCACACCGCACGCCCCGGCCCCTTTCGTCGATGAGCTCCTCGCGCCTGCAACGCATCGTCGTCGGCCTCTCCGGCGGCGTCGACTCGGCGGTCGCCGCGGCGCTGCTCAAGCGCGCCGGCCACGAGGTCGTCGGCATCTTCATGAAGAACTGGGAGGAGGACGACGACGACGAGTACTGCTCGTCGCGCCAGGACTTCCTCGACGCGGCGAGCGTCGCCGACGTGATCGGCATCGAGCTCGAGCACGTCAACTTCGCCGCCGAGTACAAGGACCGCGTCTTCGCCGAGTTCCTGCGCGAGTACCGCGCCGGGCGAACGCCGAACCCCGACGTGCTGTGCAACGCCGAGATCAAGTTCAAGGCGTTCCTCGACCACGCGCTCAGGCTCGGCGCCGAGCGCATCGCGACCGGCCACTATGCGCGCGTCCGCCACGCCGCGGCCGGCTTCGAGCTGCTGAAGGGCGTCGACGGCGCGAAGGACCAGAGCTACTTCCTTCACCGGCTGAACCAGTCGCAGCTCGCGCGCACGCTCTTTCCGGTCGGCGAGCTGCGCAAGTCGGAGGTGCGGCGAATCGCCGCCGAGATCGGCCTGCCGAACGCGAAGAAGAAGGACTCGACCGGAATCTGCTTCATCGGCGAGCGGCCGTTTCGCGAGTTCCTCGCCCGCTACCTCGCCAACACGCCCGGGCCGATCGAGGACGATCGCGGCCGCACCGTCGGCACACACGTCGGCCTTTCGTTCTACACGCTCGGCCAGCGCAAGGGCATCGGCGTCGGCGGCGTCAGGGACGCGCGCGGCGGGCGCGGCGGCGGCGACCACCCACCGTGGTTCGTCGCCGCCAAGGAGATCGAGCGCAACGTGCTGCGCGTCGTCTCGGGGCACGACCATCCCTGGCTGCTGTCGCGCCGCCTCGTCGCCGACGGCGCGAGCTGGATCGCCGGAACGCCGCCGCCAGCCGGCCGCTATGCGGCCAAGACGCGCTACCGCCAGGCCGACGCCGCGTGCACGCTCGAGCGCGCCGATGCGGCCGGCGCGCTCGCCGCATCCTTCGACGAGCCGCAGTGGGCGGTGACGCCGGGCCAGTCGGCGGTGCTCTACGACGGTGCGGTCTGCCTCGGCGGCGGGGTCATCGCAGCGTCGGATGCACGCAACGCAGCCGCGCCGCAACCGCCGGTTCGGCGCCAACAACCGCCGGTCGCGTCGCGCCGGACGCCCGAGCGGGCATGACAAGAATCGGCCTTGGCGCTATGTTCGCGCCCTCGTCGACAGCCGGATCCACCATGCGAACGACAACGGCCCTCCTTCCGCTCGCGGTCCTGCTCGCGCTGCCGGGTGCCGCCGGCGCGGCGAACTGCTACTCGATCTACGACACGAAGAATCAGCTCGCGTTCCAGTCGACGGTCCCGCCGGTCGACCTCTCGGGGCGCATCTCGCAGGCCATGCAGCAGAGCTATCCGGGCGGCTTCCTGGTCATCGTCCCCGACGATTCCGACTGCCGCGAGATGCGCACCGGCCCGACGGTGACGCCGCGCTTCGAGAACGGCAAGGCCACCAACAACGGCAACCGCGAGCAGGTCCTCGAGGCACCGCTCCTGCGCGGCGCGGCGACCGCCGGCGCCAACGACGCCGGCGGCACGACACCCCGCAAGCGCTGACGCGCCGCCGCGGCGAGCGCGGCCGCCGTCCTTCCGCAGGTTCGCGTCGGCACCGCCGACCGCGAGAACGCGGCCATACTGCGCGTTCATCTCCGATTCGACGACCGATGTACCTGCCGACCCACTTCAGCGAGACGCGCCCGGCGGTGCTGCGCGCGTTCGTCCGCGACCATCCGCTCGGCCTGCTGGTGACGCAGAACCGGAGCGGCGACGTCGACGCCAACAGCATTCCGTTCGTGCTCGACGCCGAAGGCGACGCCGCCGGCGTGCTGCGCGCCCACGTCGCGCGCGCCAACCCGCTCTGGCAGACGGCGCGCGACGACGTCGATGCGCTGGTCGTCTTCCAGGGTCCGCACGGCTACGTCTCGCCGGCGTGGTATCCGAGCAAGGCCGAGCACGGCAAGGTCGTGCCGACGTGGAACTACGTCATGGTGCAGGCGCGCGGAAGGCTGCGTGCGATCGACGACCGCGCCTGGCTGCGCGACTTCGTCTCGCGCCTCACCGACCGCCACGAGCGCGGCCGCTCCGACCCGTGGGCGGTGAGCGACGCGCCGGCCGACTTCGTCGAGACGATGCTCGGCGCGATCGTCGGCATCGAGATCACGCTGACGTCGCTCGTCGGCAAGTGGAAGGTCTCGCAGAACCGCAGCGCCGCCGACCGCGCAGGAGTGGTCGAGGGCATGGCGCGCGAGCACGGCGACGCTGCGCTCGCCGGCGAGGTCCGCGCGCCCGGCGGCGCCTGAGCAGCGCTCGCCGCGGCGGGTGCGGCGCTTGCCGTTCGAGGCGACGATGGCGACCGGGCGGCGGCTCTCATCCGCACGGCGACGCGCGTTCGTCGCGACGCTGCTCGCGCTCGCCGCCGCCGCAACCGTGCGCGCAGCGCCGTTCGAGGACACGATCGCGCAGCGCGTCCTCGCCTGCACCGGCTGCCACGGCGAGCAGGGACGCGCCGGCCCCGACGGCTACTACCCGCGCCTCGCCGGCAAGCCCGCCGGGTATCTCTTCAACCAGCTGCGCAACTTCCGCGACGAGCGTCGCCACTACGAGCTGATGAACGGCCTGCTGGCGCTGCTCGACGATGCGTACCTGCGCGAGATCGCGGCGTACTTCGCATCGCTCGACGTGCCGTATCCGCCGCCGGCGCCATCCGTCGGGTCGGCCGAGCTGCGCGAGCGCGGCGAAGCGCTGGTGCGAAACGGCGACCCGGCGCGGTCGTTGCCGGCGTGCACGCAGTGCCACGGCGACGCGATGACCGGCCGAGCGCCGTTCGTCCCCGGCCTGCTCGGCCTGCCGCGCGACTACCTCAACGCCCAGCTCGGCGCCTGGCGCAACGGCCAGCGGCGCGCGATCGAGCCGGATTGCATGGCGCAGGTCGCGCGCAGCCTCGCGCCCGAGGAGATCGGTGCGGTCTCGGCCTGGCTCGCGGCGCAGGCGGTGCCGGCGCACGCGCAGGCCGCGAGCGACGCCGGCGCGTCGCTGCCGATTCCGTGCGGCGGGCTCGCGCCGCCGATCGCCAACGCCGCCGGCGGCGCCGGTCGATAGGCGGACGATGCGGCGGCTCGTCGGTGCGCTGCTCGCGATCGCGTTCGTCGCCGTGCTCGGCGCCGCGCTCGTCGTTGCGCTCAACCGCGACGACGACCTCGAACGCGCCGCAACGCCGTCGCCGGCCGATGCGCCAGCGACGATCGCGCGCGGCGAATACCTGGTTCGCGCCGGCAGCTGCTTCGGCTGCCACACCGAGCCCGGCGGCGCGCCGTACGCCGGCGGACGTGCGATCGAGACGCCGTTCGGCATCGTCCATGCCCCCAACCTCACTCCCGACCCCACCGGCCTCGCCGGATGGACGAGCGACGACTTCTGGCGCGCGCTCCACAACGGTCGCACCCGCGATGGCCGGCTTCTCTATCCGGCGTTCCCGTATCCGAACTACACCCGGCTGAAGCGCGCCGACAGCGACGCGATGTTCGCGTATCTGCAGAGTCTCGCCCCGGTCGCGAAGCCGAACCGCGCGCACGCGCTGCGCTTTCCGTTCGACCAGCAGGCGGCGCTCGCGGTCTGGCGCGCGCTGTTCTTTCGGCCGGCGCGCTTCGAGAACGATCCGGCGCGCTCGCCGCAGTGGAACCGCGGCGCCTACCTCGTCGAGACGCTCGGCCACTGCAACGCGTGCCATTCGCGGCGCAACGTGTTCGGCGCGACGGCGGGGCCGCTCGATCTCGCCGGCGGGCTGATCCCGATCCAGAACTGGTACGCGCCTTCGCTCTACGACGATCGCGAGGCCGGAGTCGGACGCTGGCCCGAGCGCGACGTCGTCGCGCTGCTGCAGACCGGCGTGACCGCGACCGCTTCGGTGCAGGGCCCGATGGCCGAGGTCGTCGCGCGCTCGACGCGCTACCTGAGCCTCGACGACCTCACGGCGATGGCCGACTACCTGCGCACGCTGCCGTCGTCGGGCGGGCGCCAATCGGCGCCGGAGCGAGCGCCGGCGGCGGCGCCGAGCGAGCGCGGCGCGAAGATCTACGCGGACCGCTGCGCGGCGTGCCACGGCGAGCGCGGCGAAGGCGTCCGGGGCGCGTATCCGCCGCTCGCCGGCAACCGCGCGGTCGCGATCTCGCCGCCTGCCAACCTCGTCCACATCGTGCTGCGCGGCGGCTTCGCACCGACGACCGCGGGCAATCCTCGGCCGTTCGGGATGCCGCCGTTCGCGACCGTGCTCTCGGACCGCGACGTCGCCGACGTGATCTCGTTCGTGCGCGCGTCGTGGGGACACCGCGCGCCGGAGATCACGCCGTTCGAGGTCGGCCGCTACCGCGGCGCGACGTCGCGCTGAACGCGAGCGCGGTCTTCGTGCTTGCGCGTCAGAACGGAATGTCGTCGTCCATGTCGCTGAAGCCCGACGCCTTCGGCGCCGGACGGTTCGCCGCCGCCGCCGCGGGACGCGAAGCCGGCGCCGGGCGCTCGTAACCGCCGCCGTCGTCGGCCGCGGCGCTGCCCGCGCCCATGCCTTCGCGGCTGCCGAGCATCTGCATGTCGGTCGCGATGATCTCGGTCGTGTACTTCTCGACGCCGTCCTTGTCCTGCCACTTGCGCGTCTTCAGGCGGCCCTCGACGTAGACCGAGCGGCCCTTCTTCAGGTACTCGCCGGCGATCTCGGCGAGCTTGTCGTAGAAGACGACGCGGTGCCACTCGGTCTCCTCGGACTTGTCGCCCGAGTCCTTGTTCTTCCAGGTCCGCGTCGTCGCGACGCTGACGTTGCAGACGGCGCTGCCGTTGGGGGTGTAGCGCACCTCCGGATCGCGGCCGAGATTGCCGACGATGATGACCTTGTTGACCGATGCCATTGGCGGCTCCTTGCGGTGGGTTTGCAACCATTATCGGGCGCACGGCGAGGCGCGCCGACGCTCTTCGGCGGCCCTCTCCGGAATCCCTCCGAGGCCGGGCGCCGCGGCGCCGACGGTCGCGTACAGTGCGTCGCGCCATGAGCATCGAAACCCTGTTCGCGCCGGCCCGCTCGGCGAGCGTCGCGCGCGACGTCCTCGCCGAGGTGTTCGGCTACGGCCAGTTCCGCGGCCCGCAGGAGGAGATCGTCGACCACGTCGTCGCCGGCGGCGACGCGCTCGTGCTGATGCCGACCGGCGGAGGCAAGAGCCTGTGCTACCAGGTGCCGGCGATCGTCCGCCACCGCGCCGGCCGCGGCGTCGCCGTCGTCGTCAGCCCGCTGATCGCGCTCATGCACGACCAGGTCGGCGCCCTCGAGGAGGCGGGCGTTCGCGCCGCGTTCCTCAACTCGACGCTCGAAAGCGATGCCGCGGCGCGGATCGAGCGCGAGATGATGTCGGGGCGGCTCGTCCTCGTCTACGCCGCGCCCGAGCGCGTCGCGACGCCGCGCATGCTCGCGCAGCTCGACGCGCTGCACGCGCGCGGGCTGCTCTCGATGTTCGCGATCGACGAGGCGCACTGCGTGAGCCAGTGGGGCCACGACTTCCGCGAGGACTACCTGAAGCTCTCGGTGCTGCACGAGCGCTATCCCGGCGTCCCGCGCATCGCGCTCACCGCGACCGCCGACGCGCCGACGCGCGCCGACATCGTCGATCGCCTCGCGCTCGGCGGCGCACGCATCTTCGTCAGCAGCTTCGACCGCCCGAACATCCGCTACGCCGTCGTCGCCAAGGAGAACGCGCGCGCGCAGCTGCTCGCGTTCCTGCGCGACGAGCACGCCGGCGACGCCGGCATCGTCTACTGCCAGTCGCGAAAGAAGGTCGACGACACGGCCGCGTGGCTGAGCGGCGAGGGCATCGTCGCGCTGCCGTACCACGCCGGCCTCGACGCCGAGGTGCGCCAGCGCCACCAGGAGCGCTTCGTCCGCGAGGACGGCATCGTCATGGTCGCGACGATCGCGTTCGGCATGGGCATCGACAAGCCCGACGTCCGCTTCGTCGCCCACCTCGACCTGCCGAAGAACATCGAGGGCTACTACCAGGAGACCGGCCGCGCCGGCCGCGACGGCCTGCCCGCCGACGCCTGGATGGCGTACGGGCTCGCCGACGTCGTCCAGCAGCGCCGCATGATCGACGACAGCGTCGCCGACGACGACTTCAAGCGGCTGCAGCGCGGCAAGCTCGACGCGCTGCTCGCGCTCGCCGAAGCGCACGACTGCCGCCGCGTCCGCCTGCTCGCCTACTTCGGCGAGACGAGCGCGCCGTGCGGTCCGCACCAGAACGCGTGCGACAACTGCCGGCAGGCGCCGGCGACGTGGGACGCGACCGAGGCGGCGCGGATGGCGCTCTCGTGCGTCTACCGCTTCCAGCAGTCGGGCGGGCCGAGCTTCGGCGCCGGCCACCTGATCGACGTGCTGCGCGGCAAGCGCACCGAGAAGGTCGCGCAGTTCGGCCACGAGCGGCTCAGCACGTTCGCGATCGGCGAGGCGGTGAGCGAGTCGCGCTGGCGCGCCGTGCTGCGCCAGCTGATCGCGCTCGGCCACCTGCGCACCGAGGGCGAATACAACACGCTCGAGCTGACCGCCAGCGCGCGCGAGGTGCTGAAGGGCGAGGTGCAGCTGCTGCTGC
>DASSRF010000113.1:0-2113 GCA_035701945.1 Caldimonas sp.
CGACGACGAGACCGACCTGCCCGTGCTCGAGCGCCTGCTGCGCGATCCGCGCCCCGAGCTGCACGCGAAGCTCGCGGACCTGCTGTGGAGCGCGGCCGACCTCGCCGACGCCGAGACGAAGGCGCTCGCACTCGCGACCGAGATGCCACCGATCGTCGGCGAAGCCGGCGAGATGGCGACAGCACACGGCTGAGCGCGGCAGCCTTCTGGTTCCGGGAGAAGCGGTGCGCGACGCGACGTCAGCGCTTGGAGCGACCCGGGTCCGGCCGCGGTTCGCCGGCGTCGGCGCTACACACGCATGCCGCGGCGACGAGCGGGAGCAGCGACGACCGGCGTACCGTTACTTCTTCGTCGTCACTTCGACCCGGACTTCCGACGAGCCGTCGCTGACGGTCAGTGTGCGCGGGTGCATGTCCATCGGGATCGCTAGCGTCGCCTTGCCGTCGACGACCTCGAGCGACTCCATGGCCTTTGTGCCGGCGACGTCGTTTACGGAAAGCCTGTTTTGCCCGTTCCTGACGATCAGCACGAGCGAGCCACCCTGCTCGACCATCGCGTGGCTCTTACCGTCGATCGTCGTCAGTGCGGTCTCCGCGTGGTGTGCGGGGATCCACTCCGGCAGCAGCTTGTGCGCGACGTTCGTGCGGTAGAGCAGCCAGCCGGCGGCGCCGAGCGCGATCAGCGCGGCGAGCACCCACGGCCACACGTGGGCGCGCGGCGCGTACGGATCGGTCTTGATGCGGCGCGAGCCGGCGGGGATGCGCGGCAGCTCGGTCAGTGCGGTGCCGAGCGGGATGTTGATCCGCGTCAGCGTGTTCACAGCCCAGCCGTTCGCGTCGAGGATCGGGCCGAGGTTGCGCTGCCGCAGCTTCATCCACGCGATGAACATCGACGGCCCCGAGATCGCGAGCACGATGCCGACGATGCCGAGCGGGATCCACGGGCCGAGGTCGAGGAAGCCCATCAGCAGCGCGGTGAACACGCCGGTGAGCCCGGTCACCGCGACGCTGAGCGCCGCGATCGTGCCGACCTCGAACTTCGGCTTCGGCGGCGCTGCCGGCGCGCCCGCCGCGGCCCCCACGGCCGTCGCACCGGCGACGAGCTTGCCCGCCGACGCGGCGTCGGCGTCGGCCGCGCGCTTCGCGACCATCTGCTGGATCAGGCGCAGCACGTTCTTGTACGGCGACCAGAACGCCTGCCGGATGCTGATCGGCGCGGGCACGACCTTCGCGATCGTCGCGTCCCAGTCGCGCCCCTTGCGATCGAAGAACAGGCCGTTGCGCCCTTCGAACAGGTTGTCGCTGTCGCCGGCGGTGAACGCGGCCGCGATCGACATCTTCTCGCTGCCCGGGCGCGTGCAGTCGATGTAGGCGAGGAACGTGTTCGCCATCGGCGCCATCTTCGTGTGCTTGCCGGCGTCGCGGACGAAGAAGCACATGTCGCACTCGCGCGCGTCGAGGAACAGCGTCCCGGCCTGGAAGATCGCGCCGCGGCCCGCGTAGAAGTCCGTGAACGCGACGTAGTTGTTCAGCAGGTGCGCGAGGTCGCGGTGCAGCCGCACGAGCTTCTCGACGCGCGTCATCGCCTCGACCCGCGGCGCCAGTGCGAGATCGTCGGCGATCGCCTGCTGCAGCGCCGCCCTGCCGTTGCCGGCGAGGATCTCGCGCACACGCTCCTTGCCGAGCGCCTCGACGGCGGCGCCGGCCTTCTTCGCGAGCCACGCCTCGTGCGGCGCGAAACGCGCTCGCAGCTGGATCCAGTCCGTCTCGGTCAGCGTGTCCTTGTCCGGGCAGCACAGGGCGCGCATCGCCGCGACGCCGGCCGCCCACGCCGGATTGACGCTGGCGAGCAGCGGCAGCGGCTTGCCCGGCGCGACGACCGCGAGCGGCAGGTGCGCGATCTCGTCGGCGGTGATCGTCAGGTCCTTCGCGACGGCGGCGAGGTAGACCTCCTCCTCGCGGTTGACGGCGCCGAGCGCGCGCTGGTCGTACGCGGCGACGCGGCAGCGGCCGAAGTAGTCGTCGACCTTCGTGCGCACCGCGACGAGCGCCGCGAACGCGGCGGGCGTGCGATCGCCGAGCGGCATGACGTTCTTCGCGTCGGTCTCGGCAGC
>DASSRF010000114.1:0-15532 GCA_035701945.1 Caldimonas sp.
AGGAATACGTTCTCGACGAGGCGGCGGCGGCGGCGCCGCCGCCGCCCGACGCGCCGGCGCAGGTCGCCGCCTCGTTGCCGTCGCAGCCCTGGCCGTGGCGCGCGCTCGTCGTCCTCGCCGTCGTCGAGCCGCTCGCGCTCGCCGCGCTCTGGTTCGCGCTCAACGGCGACACGCAACCGCGGGCTCGTGCCGAGCCGTCGGCGGGCCCGGCGACGATCGCCGCGTTCGCGCTTCCGTCGGTGCCGGGGCAGGGCGTCGCCGCGCCGATCGCGGTCGACGCTCCCGCCGAAAGCCGGATCGCGCTCGAGCGCGGCAAGTACGTCATCGACCTGCGCTCGACCGGAATCGGCGAGGCGCTCGCGATGCTCGCCGAGGCGACGAAGGCGACCGTGCACGGCGCCGACGCGCTCGCGCGCCAGCCGACGCAGCTGTCGCGGTCGGCGGTCGTGTCGACTCCCGCCGAGGCGTGGCAAGCGGTGCTCGGCGACGTCGCCAGCTTCGCGATCTCGTGCTCGCAGAAGCGCTGCGCCGTCTTCGTCACGCCGGCGGCGAAGGGCGGCGCTGTGGCCGACCGTCCGGCGACGCTCGCGCTCGCCGCGCCCGGGTTCGCTCCTCCGACCGACATGGGCGCCGGCGCCGAGATGCCCGCGGTCGATCCGATCGCCGCGGCCGCGGCGATCGCCGCCGCGAAGTCCGCCAACGGCATGCTGCCGCCGGGCGCCGTGCAGCCGCCCGAAGGCGAGCCCGCGGACAACTGACGCGGCGACGACGATGGTCGACATCGCGACGATCGCGCCCCGGGTCGAGCTGCGCGACGACGGCATCTGGTACGGCGCCGACGCGCAGGCGGTCTCGTATCCGGCCGAGGGCCACAGCGCCTGCTTCGCGCTCGAGGACGCGTCCTACTGGTTTCGCCATCGCAACGCGTGCATCGTCGCGGCGGTGCAGGCGTTCCCGCCGGCCGACGGCGGCACGATCCTCGACGTCGGCGGCGGCAACGGCTTCGTCGCGCGCGGCCTGCTCGACGCCGGCTTCGACGCGGTGCTGCTCGAGCCAGGCGCCGCCGGCGCGCGCAACGCGCAACGGCGCGGCGTCCGCCAGGTGATCTGCGCGACGACCGACACCGCCGGGCTGCGCGACGGCTCGCTGGCGGCGGTCGGCCTCTTCGACGTCGTCGAGCACATCGACGACGACGTTGCGTTCCTGCGCTCGCTGCGCAGGAAGCTGCGCCGCGGCGGGCGCCTCTACGCGACCGTGCCCGCGTTGCAGGCGCTGTGGTCGAAGAGCGACGTCCGCGCCGGGCACTTCCGCCGCTACAGCCGAGCGGCGATCGCGCGAACGATCGCCGACGCCGGCTTCGCCGTCGACTACGCGACGTGCATCTTCCGGCCGCTGCCGCTGCCGATCTTCCTCTTTCGCGCGCTGCCCGATCGCCTCGGCGTCGCCCTTGTGCGCGACGCGAAGAACGACGAGCGCGAGCACCGGGTCGCGGGCGGCGCGGTCGCGCGCGCGCTCGAGCGCGTCCTCGCGTCCGAGGTCCACAACGTCCGTGCCGCGCGGCGGATGCGCTTCGGCGCCAGCTGCCTCGTCGTCGCGCACGCCGCCTGATCGCGGCGCTCAGTCGTCGGCGCGCCGGCCGACCGGCAGGTAGCGGACGGCGAGCACGCCGTCGATCGCGGCGATTCCCGCCAGCACCTCCGGCAGCACCCGGCTGTCGACGTCGACGAGCGTGTACGCCATCTCGCCGCGCGACTTGTTGACCATGTTGTGGATGTTGAGGCCGGCGCGCGCCATCGCGGTCGAGATCTGGCCGAGCATGTTCGGCACGTTGGCGTTGGCGATCGCGACCCGCCACGCCGACTCGCGCGCCATCGTCACCTGAGGGAAGTTGACGGCGTTGGTGACGTTGCCGTGCTCGAGATAGTCGCGCAGCTGGTCGACCACCATCACGGCGCAGTTGTCCTCGGCCTCGCGCGTCGAAGCGCCGAGGTGGGGCAGCGCGATGACGCGCGGCTGGCCGTGCAGCGCCGGCGACGGGAAGTCGCACACGTAGTGGCCGAGGCGGTCGGCGGCGAGCGCGGCGACGACCGCCTGGTCGGCGACGACGCCGTCGCGGCTGAAGTTGAGCAGCACCGCGCCCGGGCGCATCAGGCCGATGTTGCTCTCGTTGACGAGATGGCGCGTCGCATCGACGAGCGGAACGTGCAGGGTGACGAACTGCGCGCTGCGGAGCACCTCGGCGACGCTCGCCGCGCGCCGCACCTGCGACGGCAGGCTCCACGCCGCGTCGACCGTGATGTCGGGGTCGTAGCCGAGGACATGCATGCCGAGCTTGATGGCGGCGTCGGCGACGAGGCAGCCGATCTTGCCGAGGCCGACGATGCCGAGCGTCTGGCCGCACAGCTCGTAGCCGGCGAACGCCTTCTTGCCGTCCTCGACGACGCGGTCGAGGTCGGGAGTCGCGGCGTCGAGCGCGCCGACGAAGCCGAGCGCTGGAGCGATCCGCCGCGCCGCGAGCAGCATGCCGGCGAGGACGAGCTCCTTGACCGCGTTCGCGTTCGCGCCGGGGGCGTTGAAGACCGGGATGCCGCGCTTGCTCATCGCGTCGACCGGAATGTTGTTGGTGCCGACGCCGGCGCGGCCGATCGCGCGTACGCTCGCCGCGATCTCGACCGCGTGCAGGTCGGCCGAGCGGACCAGGATCGCGACCGGATCGGCGACATCCTTGCCGGCGCGGTAGAGATCGGCCGGCAGGCGCGACAGCCCCGCCGCCGAGACCTGGTTCAGCACCAGGATGCCTTGCCGCTCAGCCATGTCGGGCCTCGAACTCGCGCAGATACGACACGAGCGCCTGCACGCCCGCGACCGGCATCGCGTTGTAGATCGACGCGCGCATGCCGCCGACCGAGCGGTGGCCCTTCAGCTGGACCATGCCGCGCGCCTCGGCGCCGTTGAGAAACTCGCCGTCGAGCGACTCGTCGCGCAGCCGGAACGGGACGTTCATGAGCGAGCGATCGGCACGCGCAACGGGATTGCTGAAGAAGCTGCTGGCGTCGAGGAATTCGTAGAGCAGCGCCGCCTTCGCGCGGTTGCGCTCGGCGATCGCGGCGAGCCCGCCTTCGCCCTTCAGCCAGCGAAAGACGAGGCCGGCGACGTAGATCGCGTAGGTCGGCGGCGTGTTCAGCATCGAGTCGGCGTCGGCCTGCAGCTTGTAGTCGAACGCCGACGGCGTGAACGGCAGCGCGCGGCCGATCAGGTCGTCGCGGACGATCACGATCGTCAGCCCCGCCGGCCCGATGTTCTTCTGCGCGCCGGCGTAGATCAGGCCGTAGCGCTCGACGTCGACCGGCCGCGACAGGATGTCGCTCGACATGTCGGCGACGAGCGGGACGTCGCCGACGTCGGGCGTGAAGTGGTACTGGACGCCGCCGATCGTCTCGTTCGAGCAGATGTGGACATAGGCTGCATCGGGTTCGAGCCGCCAGCTCTCGCGCGGCGGGATGCTCGTGAACTTCGAGCTTTCGCCGCTCGCGGCGACGTTGACGCGCGCGTACTTCCGCGCCTCGGCGATCGACTTCTTCGACCACTCGCCGGTCGCGACGTAGTCGGCGCTCGCCCTGCCGCGCAGCATGTTCATCGGCACGATCGCGTTCTCGCCGATCGCGCCGCCCTGCAGGAAGAGCACCTTGTAGCTCGCCGGGACGGCGAGCAGCTCGCGCAGCAGCGCCTCGGCCTCGGCGTGGATCGCGATGAACTCCTTGCCGCGGTGGCTCATCTCCATCACCGACATGCCGCTGCCGTGCCAGTCGAGCATCTCGGCGGCCGCCTCGCGCAGCACGGCCTCGGGAAGCACGGCGGGGCCGGCGCTGAAGTTGAAGACGCGGTGCATCGCGGTTCTCCGGAACGGTTCGGCGCCTGCGGCGGCGCGAGCCGCGATGCTAGGGCCTGTTCACCGATCGGATCGCCATCGTCTCGACAATGACACGAGAGCGGGTCTTGTTCCACACTCCCGACCGTGCGTCGAGGCCGCCTGCCGCGACGATCGGGAAGCATGGATCCGAAGGACCTGTCCGGTCTCTCCGAACTGCTCGACGTCGCCCTCGAGCTGGCCGACGACGACGCCCGCGCTGCGTGGCTTGCGCAGCTGCCGGTCGAGCACGAACGACTGCGGCCGGCGCTCGAGCGACTGCTCCAGCTTCGAGCGCAGCCGCTGGCGCTCCTGGACGCTGCGCTGCCTCTGGCGACCGCCGCCTCCGAGACCACCGTGGGCCTGCAGACGGGCCGCATGGTCGGGCCCTATCGCCTCGTCCGTCCCCTGGGCAGCGGAGGCATGAGCGAGGTCTGGCTGGCCGAGATGTCGGGCCCGACAGGACCGCGCCTCGTCGCCCTCAAGCTGCCCGCCGTATCGCTCGATCGGGACGCGTTCCTGGCGCGCTTCGCGCGCGAATGCGAGTTCCTCCGACAGCTCGACCATCCCGGGATCGCTGCGCTGGTCGACGCCGGCGTCACCGACGACGGCCAGCACTATCTTGCGCTCGAGTACGTCGAGGGCTCGCCGCTCGGCGCCTACTGCGACCGGCAGCGGCTCGGCTTGGCGGCGCGCCTGGCATTGTTCCGGCAGGTGCTCGAGCCGGTGCGCTACGCCCATTCGCGATCCATCCTCCATCGCGATCTGAAGCCCTCCAACATCTTCGTGACCGCGCAAGGCGCGGTGCGCCTCCTCGACTTCGGGATCGCCAAGCTCCTCGTCGACGGCCACGCGGTCGAGACAGAGCTCACCGCGCGCTGGGGCCGCGCCCTGACACGGGACTACGCGAGCCCTGAGCAGCTCGAAGGCAAGCCGGTGACGGTCTGCAGCGACGTCTACTCGCTCGGCGTGGTGCTGTTCGAACTCGTGTGCGGGCGACGGCCATCGATCGCATCCAGTCGCGGAGCGACCGACGATCCGACGCCCGAGCCGCCGCTCGCGAGCGAGTCTTGTCGCGCCGACGCCGTGGTGGCGGCTTGTGCAGGCGGCGCCGAGGCGCTCGCCCGCCGACTGCGCGGCCCGCTCGATGCTCTGATCGCACGCGCGCTGAACGTCGACCCGCGCGACCGCTACCCGGATGTCGCGAGCTTTGCGGCAGCCGTCGATGCGGCGATGTCGCAGTCGCCGCTCGGCTCGCTGCTGCGGCGCGCGCATGCGAGCGCGTCGCGGACGCTGCGACAACAGGCCGTCGCCGCAGCGGTCGCGACGCTGGCGCTGGTGGCGGTTGCGACGCGGGGCGGCGCGGCGTTGTCGGCGGATCTCGAAACCGCGCTGGCTGCGCCGCTGCCCGAGCGACAGCGCGTCGTGATCGTCAGCATCGGGCCGCAGGATCACGACCGTCTGTTCGGCACCGCAGGGCCGCTCGATGCCGACGTCGTGCGCCGACTGGTGGCGCGGATCGTCGACGGCGGACCCGCCGTGGTCGGCGTCGACCTCGACACTTCCGCAGCCGCTTTTGCGCAGGTCCCCGGCGCGCTGTCGCGCGAGGAATCGCGATTGGTCGTCTGGGCGCGGGACATCGCGGTGAGCGAAGACGGGACACCGCCGAGCCCGCGGCCGATGCTCGGTGCTGCCGAATCGGTCGCACAAGTGCGCTCCGGCCTGGCGCTCCTGGTCGTCGACGGGCCCAGCGGCCGCGTGCGCTGGTTTCGCCGCTCGGTGCCCACGGCCGACGCGCCGCTGCCGAGCTTCGCAGCGGAAATCGCTCGCGGCCAGGGAGCGCTTGCCGGCGCGGCGATCGAAGACCCCGCGCTTCGCAACGTCCGGGTCACGCGTACCTCGCGTCTCGAAGTGCCGGCGTCCGTCGTGCTCGCGCCCGGGTTCGAATGGCGCGACCGGATTCGCGGGCGCGTGGTGCTGCTCGGCGGGCGCTACGACCCGACCGATGTTCACCCCACATCCATCGGACCGATGCAGGGCGTCGAACTGCTCGCCAACGTCGTCGAGACCGAGATCGCCGGTCGCGACTACCGGCGACCTGCGATCCTTTCGCTGCTGGCCATCGGGTTGCTCGATCTCCTCGCCACGATGGCCTTGGTCGCTCGATGGGGCGCGTGGCGCGGAAACGCCGGCGGCATTGCATCGGGGCTCGCGCTCGCGGGTGCGCTCGCCGCGACCGACGTCTTCCCTGCGTGGCCGTTCGCCGTCGTCGTGGCGATCACCGTGTCGGCGACGCACCTGGCGGTGAGCGCCCTGCGCGAGCAGCGCGCGCCGATCGCACGCATGCTGCGACGGGCATGGCAGCGCGTCGCCGGGCACGAGCGCTCGCCGAGCTAGGTCGCGGCGAGGCGATCAGCGCGAGGCCAGCACGTCGAGCACGGCGCGCAGAAACGCGCGCCTGACGGCGACATCTGCCGAGCCGCCCCACGCCGCCGCCGCGTCGGCGGCGGCGGCGAGATCCGCCTGATCGGAGGGGCTCCGCTCCTCCGGCGACACCAGCACCCAGCCGTGCGCGCGCATCGGACCGGGTGCGCCCGACGATCGCGTCGCGACCACGTCGTAGAGGCCGGGGGCGACCGAAAGTCGCGTCTCCGACGGCTGGTCGCGTGTCCATCGCACCCGTCCGCCCGCCGTGCGCTGCGCGCAAGGCGCTCCGTCTCGGCACGACAGCGACCACAGCTCGACGTTGAACGAGCCGTCGGGCAGCGAGACGAACAGCGGACGAAAGTCCGCACGCCCGTCGCGCGCCGAGAGCACCGCCTCCGGCAACTCGACGTTGCCGCGGCTGATCGTCGCCACGTAGCGATCTGCATCGCCGGCGAGGCGAGCGAACGCGCGACCCATGAGCGCCGCCCATGATGTCGACTCGCCATCCGGAGCGCCAGGGACGAGGATCGCGCTGCGGCAATCGGCGGGACTCGCGCAGCGTCGGTCGATCAGCACCGCCCCGGTCTTTGCTGCGACCACGACGATGCGATCGCCCGAGCGCGCCGACTTCGCCACCACTCGGCTGCCGGCGACGACCGGAGCACCGATCGCGAGGGTGCCGGCGCTGCCTTGCACGGCCCACGTGCCGTGCTGGTCGAGCACGTAGCCGGCGACCTCGCGCGCGTGCCCGGGCGCTGCGGCGGCCGCCAGCACGCCGCACAGCATCCAGCTTCGCAGATCGCTCATTCCGGACCGTTCCGCCACGTTGCGCGTCTTGCCCTGGAGTACGGAAATGCCCTGCACGAGCGGACACCACCCTGCGATTCAGTGATCGGCGAGCGCATCGACGAACGCCGCCGACGGCGCCACACGGCGATCGGGCCGCACTGTAGCCCAGACGCTGCTCGCCCACCTAGAATCGACAGCTCGATCGGAGTGGCTCGCATGAGTGCACGCTCGGCCGCGGCGCGAGTGGTCCCGGCGGTTGCCGCGGTGCTGTTGGCCGTGCTTGCTCCGGTCTCGCCGGCTGCTGCCGAGCCCGTCCTGTACCGCGGTGGCGGGCCGCTTCCGAACGAGGCGTTCGGGACCCAGAACTGCGTCTACTTCCGCGGTGTCGAGCTCGAATGGGTGAGCGGATTGCCGGCGCCGGAGGCATCCTCCGGCAACGAAGCCGAGTCCGCGACGGACGCGATCCTTTCGTTCGGCGACGTCGAGGCGTTGCGCTACCGGGGCTCTCCGCCGCGCCTGCAGTCGGCCGCGTACGGCAGCGTGCACGAGTTCGCGGTCGAGCAGGCGGGACCCGATCGCGTCGTCGTCGACTTCAGGATCGAAGTCGACCATGGCTGCATTGCCGAGCTCAAGCGCTACCCGTTGACGCGGGTCGACGAAGCCGCACCTCGAATCGCGCGCCTGCAGCTCGTCGAACGGATGACCCAGGCCATCGTCGACGCGCAGCGCGCGCGCGAGGACATCGACCACGCCGGGTCGGCGCGGGCCTGGGCGCGCGCGCTCGACGCCCGGGACAAGCTCGGCCTCGCGCGCGATCTCGTTTCGCTGCAGATCGATCAGCAGCGCATCCAGTCGTGGGCCATCGCGAGCCTGCCGGTTCCGGTCGAAGACGCGCAACGGCTCGTCGACGAGTCGACGGCAACGCTCGGGCCGAGCCACGAGGTCACCGCGAACACGTACACGGCGCTCGCCTGGACGCTGCGCAAGCACGGTCGTCATCGCGAGGCGATCGCGGCATTTCGCCGTGCCTACGAGCTCACCGCTGCGAGCCAGGGTCCGACCTTTCGCGCAACCTTGCGGCTTCAGCAGGCCATGGCCGACGAGCTCGCCGCCGCCGGACTGCGCGGCGAAGCGATTGCCTTCGCGGAGGGCGCGTATCGGCAGCGCGTCGAACTGCTGGGTCCCGACAACGAAGAAACGTGGCGCGCTCTGGCCCAGCTCGTCGCCCTCTACACGCAAGTCGGCCGCGGCGACGAGGTCGAGCCGCTCGCACGTCAAGGCTACGAGCGAAACCGGGCCACGCTCGGCGAGACGCACCGGATGACGGCGTACTCCCTCGCGGTGCTGGGGCGGGCGCTTCGCGGTGCGCGGCGCTACGAAGAGGCATTGCCGCTGCTCGAGCGCGAGCATGCGCAACGCGTCGACCTCTACGGTCCCGACGATCCGGCGACGGTGGCAACGCTGGTCGACCTCGCCGACACGCAGTTGCGGGTGCATCGGATCGACGCCGCACGCGCCACCGCGCAGCGTGCGGTGGAAGCGGTGGCCGCGAGCCCCCGGCGCCGTCCGCCCAGCGACAGCCTGATGTTGCTGCAGGCGCGAATCTCGGCGGCCGCCGGCGACGTGGACAGCGCGCGTGCGCAATACACGCGCCTCGTCGCCGATTTCGAGGAGCGGTTCGGACAGGCAAGCCCGTACTCCCTCGACGCACGCTTCGAGTCCGCGTCCGTGACGGCCGCCGCGGGCGACTACGCCAGCGCCTATGCGCTGTATTCCGATGGAATCGCGACGCTCGAGCGGGTGCGCGCGGAAGGCGGCATGTCGGTCGAATCGCGCCAGGCCCTGCTGATCTCGTATGCCGACGCGTACCGTCGGACCGCCGCGGTTGCGTTTCGCCTGCACCGCAACGACGAGGTGTTGCGCATGACCGAGCTTTCGAAGGCGCGAAGCCTGCTCGATACGCTGACGCAGCGCCGCGCCGAAGCGAGCGCGGGACTGGCGCCCGAAGACCAGGCGAGGTTCACCGAGCTGGCCGAGCGGATCAACGCGCTGCAGGCGCAGGGGCTCGCCGCGCGCGACGACGCGATCCAGCGCGCTGCGCTCGAAGTTCGCAGAAGCGAGCTCTCCCGCGAGCTCTCGGAGCTGCAGGCAGACCTCATGCGCCGCTCACCGACCTACGCGCGCCTGAGCGCGGTGCGGCTGATCGACAGTCCGCAACGCGCATCCGCCATCCTGCCGCCCGACACCGTGTTCGTGAGCTATGTCGTCGTGCCTGCGGATCCGTTTCGCGCTGGCGCCGCGCCCTCGTTGCTCGCGCTCGTGATGAGCCGCTCGCGGCCGCTTGTCGTCGTCGAGCTCGGCAGCGCCGAAGGCATGGAGGAGCTCGCGATGCGCTATCGAGCTTCGCTCGGCGCCGATGGAAGGCCCGGCAGGGGCCCCGACGGCAGTGGCGAATCGGCGGTCGCGAACCAGATTGCCGGGCGCTGGCTGGCGCCCCTGCGGTCAGCCCTCACTGGACATCGGCACCTGGTCATCGCGCCGGACGGCGCGCTTGCGACCTTGCCCTTCGAGACGCTTCCCTGGGGCGACCGGCGCCTGATCGACGCCTTCGACGTCTCGTACGCCCAGTCGCTGTCGGTGTACGCGCTGGTCCGTGGTCGCGCGTCCTCGCGAAGCCATGCGCCGCACAAGCTGCTCGCGATCGGAGCTCCGCAGTTCGGAACGCTCGCCACGACACCCGCCGAGGCGACGCGCGGTGTCGCGGTCACGGGCAGTGCACGGCGCGCGATGAGCCGCCTCAATGCCGACTGGGCTCCGCTGCCGGGAGCGATGCGCGAGCTGCGAAGCGTGGCTGCGGTCTTCGGGCCGGAGCGGAGCGAAGTCGTCTCCGGCGCGGACGCGACCGAAGACATGCTGGACGGCCGCAACCGCAGCGGCGACCTGCGCCGCTTCCGCTACCTGCTGTTCGCGACGCACGGGATGCTCGATCCCGAGGAGCCGGCGTTGAGCGCGATCGTGCTCGGGCGGGCGTCGCCGACGAGCGGCTACGACGGCTATGTCACCGCGCTCGAATGGCTCGACTACCGGGTGCAAAGCGACCTCATCGTGCTGTCGGCCTGCTCGACCGGCGAGGGCCGGATCGTCATGGGCGAGGGAGTGCTGGGATTGCCCTACGCGATGTTCGTCGCCGGCAACCGCAACGCGATCCTGACGCTGTGGGCGGTGCCCGACGCCAGCACGGGCGAGTTCATCATCCGCTTCTTCGCGCAGGTGCGCGCGGGCAAATCGCACGCCGAGGCCCTGGCCGTCGTCAAGCGTCGGTTCGCTCGCAGCGGACGCTATCGGGCACCCGTGTACTGGGCCGGTTTCGTGCTCTACGGAAGCTGAAGATCGGCGGATCCCGGCTCCCCGAAACGGTTGTCAGACGCCCGTTCTGACGTTGCGAGTCGCGCACGCGCTCACGACCGCGAAGCCGTGACGTCGAGCAGCGGCAGCAGCTCGCGCTCGCCGGAGCGCGTGAGCGCGAGCGCGCGGCCGCCTTCGCGCCGCAGCCAGCCGCGTCCGACGAGGTGCGCGCACAGCTCGTCGGCGAGCTGGCCGGCGAGGTGGTCGCGACGTTCCGACCAGTCGAGGCACGGATACGCGAAGCGGCGCCGCTGCGACGGCGGGGTCGGCGTCAGGCCGAGGCCGCGCAGCCACTCCTCGCCGTCGTCGGTGAGCGAGAAGCCGTCGGCCGCGGTGGCGAGGCCGCGCGCGCCGCGCAGCCGGTCGTACACCTTGACGCCGAGCACGCCCGCGAGGTGGCCGTAGCAGCAGCGCGCATAGCGCAGCCGCTGGCGCGCCGGATGTGCCCACGCGCGGTCGTGGATGTCGCGCTCGGCGACGAGCGCGAGCGCCTCGAGCGCGTGCGCGACCTCGGCGTCGGCGAGCCGGTAGTAGCGGTGCCGCCCGCGCGGCTCGCAGACGACGAAGCGGGCGTCGCTCAGCTTGGCGAGGTGGCCGCTCGCCGTCGCCGGCGTCACCGAAGCCGCGGCGGCGAGCTCGCCGGCGCTCGCGAACTCGCCGCCGAGCAGGTACGAGAGCATGCGCGAGCGCGCCGGGTCGGCGACCATCGCGGCGACGCGCGCGACGCGGGGCTCGTGCAGCTCGGCCATCGCGCGCCTCACAGCAGCGCCGCGCGCGAGTCGTCGGGAGCTTGCGCGCGCTCGTGCGGCCCGTAGTCGCGAAGCACCGTCGCGACCCGCAGCCGATAGTCGGCGAACACGCTGGCGCGGCCTTCGCGCTGCGCGTTGCGGTGGGTCGCCTGGCAGCGCCACGCGCGCACCGCGGCCTCGTCGCGCCAGAAGCTGAGCGAGACGAAGTGGCCGGGCCGGGTCACGCTCTCGAATCGCTCGACCGAGATGAAGCCGTCGACGGCCTCGAGCGCGGGCTTGAGCGCCGCGGCGAGCTCGAAGTAGCGCGCTTCGGCGCCCGGGCGCGGCTCGAGCTCGAAGATGACGGCGATCACGGCGAGACCTCGCGGCGACGGTCGCGCGTGCCGGCGACGTCCTCGAGCCAGCTGCGCTCCTCGCCGAGGATGAAGCGCTCGGCGGCGGCCTTCGCGAAGTTGGCGCGGCCCTCGTCGTCGGCGCGCAGCGCCGCGCGGTAGCGCTCGTAGGCGGCCAGGCTGTCGAAGCCGATCAGGCCCCAGGCGACGTCGTTGGTTCCCTCGTGCGGAAGGAAGTAGCCGACGAGGTCGCCGCCGCAGCGCGGAATGACGCGCGCCCAGGTCTCGGCGTAGTCGCGGAAGGCGTCGCGCTGGAACGGATCGATCCGGTAGCGGATGAAGCAGGTGATCGTCATCGGTGCAAGGTCGTTGTCCTCGGCGCGACTGTGCCGCAATCGTGCCCGGGACGTTTCGATGGGGGCCGAAGCGAGCCCGGACGACAATGTTGCTGCAGGAGGACCCGCGATGGCCGCGTCCGTTCCGGTCCCGTTCCGTCTCCGCGTCGGCGACGACGCGATCGCCGACCTGCGCGAGCGCCTCGCGCGGACGCGCTTTCCCGACCAGGCGCCCGGCGCGCCGTGGGCGTACGGAACGGACGTCGACTACCTGCGCGAGCTCGTCGCCTACTGGCGCGACCGCTTCGACTGGCGCGCGCAGGAGGAGCGGCTCAACGCGTTCGCGCAGTTCAAGGTGCCGCTCGACGGCATCGACGTGCACTTCCTGCACGTCGAAGGCAACGGCCCGGCGCCGCTGCCGCTCCTCCTCTCGCACGGCTGGCCGGGATCGGTGTTCGAGTTCCTCGAGATGATCCCGCGGCTCACCGACCCGGCGCGCTTCGGCGGCGACCCGCGCGATGCGTTCACCGTCGTCGCGCCGTCGCTGCCCGGCTACGGCCTGTCGTTCTCGCCCGGGCAGGAGCGCTTCGCGATCGAGCGCGTCGCCGACTGCTTCGCCGCGCTGATGGGCGACGTCCTGGGATATCGGCGCTTCGCCGCGCAGGGCGGCGACTGGGGCGCGTTCGTGACGTCGCGGCTCGGCCACGCGCACGCCGACAAGCTCGTCGGCATCCACCTCAACCTGCTCACGGTGCCGCGCGATCCGAAGCTGCTCGCGAGCGGCAGCGCCGAGGAGCGCGCGTACCTCGCCGAGCTCAAGCACTGGCTCGACGAGGAGTCGGGATACCAGTGGATCCAGGGGACGCGGCCGCAGACGCTCGCGTTCGGCCTCGCCGACTCGCCGGCGGGGCTCGCGGCGTGGATCGTCGAGAAGTTTCGCGCCTGGTCCGATTGCGGCGGCGACGTCGAGCGCGCGTTCACCAAGGACGAGCTGCTCGCCGACATCTCGCTCTACTGGTTCACCGGCGCGATCGGCTCGTCGTTCTGGCCGTACTACGCGCGCCGCCACGGCCGCTGGCCGATTCCGGAGCGCGGCGTCGCGGTGCCGATGGGCTACGCCGAATTCCCGCGCGAGATCCTGCATCCGCCGCGCTCGCTCGCCGAGACGATGTACACCGACATCCGGCGCTGGACGCGGATGCCCGCCGGCGGCCACTTCGCTGCGATGGAGGAGCCCGAGGCGCTCGCGCGCTAGATCGTCGAGTTCTTCCGGCCGCTGCGCGGCGAGGTCAGCGCGGGGCGACGAGACGGGCAGCGATGAAGTCGGCGATGACCGGGTCGACCGTCTCGGGATCGGTCACCGGCCCCATGTGGCCGAGCCCGGCGAACTCGGCGACCTCGACGCGCGGCAGCGTCGGCGCCAGCAGCCTCGCGACGCCGCGCGCCGACGCCGTCGAGCGCGCGCCGGTGAGGTAGAGCACCGGAACGTCGAGCGCTGCGAACGCGGCGAGCGGGGTCGGCTCGCGAAAGAGCGCGTGCTCCCAGCGGCGCACGTTGGCGACCTGAGCAGCGAGCTGGGGCTTGCGTTGCTCGGGGATCGCCTGCCAGGCGCCGTCGCCGCTCCAGTAGTCGATGAAGCTGCGCGCCGCGCCGAAGCGGTCGCCGGCGTCGAGCGCCGCCGCCGCGTCGGCGACCGCGCGGCGGATGCCGTCGCCGTCGTTCGGCGGCGGCGACGCCTCGTCGATCAGCGCGAACAGCGTCGGCTCGTAGACGACGAGCGCGCCGATGCGCTCGGGCGCGGCGAGCGCCGCCTTCAGCGCGACCGCCGCGCCGTACGAATGCCCGACGAGCGCGACCGGCCCGTCGGCGCCCGCGAGCAGCGGCTCGATCAGCGCAACCTCGTCGGCGAGCGCGATGACGCGATCCGACGGCCACTCGGGCGTGCCGCCGGCGCCGTAGAGGTCGGGCGCGAGCACCTGGAAGCGCGGTGCGAGCAGCTCGGAGAGATGGCGCCATTGCGCCGAGCTGCTCGCGTTGGCGTGCAGGCAGACGACGCGCGGGCCGCTGCCGGTGCTGCGGATGTGCGGCGCGGTCCGGGCGGCCATCTCAGCGACGCGCGTAGCTCACCGTGAGCGCTTCCCAGACGTGGCCGTCGGGCTCGCTCCAGTAGACGATCCTGCCGCCGTGCCCCGTGTTGACCTTGCCGTCGACCGGGCCGTGGGGCGTGCTGCGGATCGCGATTCCGCGCTCCGCCAGCCTGGCGACGATTCCGGCGAACGCGGCGTCGTCGACGCGAAAGCAGAAATGCTGGACCGGAACGTCGCCTTCGAGCTGGTCGAAGTCGAACGTGAGGCCGTCGTTGACGTAGACCGCGGTGAACGCGCCGACGCCGCTCGGCCCCCAGGGCACGCCGAGGATCGCGGCGAGCAGCGCCGCCGCGGCGTCGCGGTCGCGCGCGAAGACGATCGTGTGGTCGAGCTCGACGCTCATGGGCGCTCGCGAGTGGTTGCGGCCCGACGGTAGCGCGCCGCGGCGCGCCCGGCAATCCGCGCTTCAGCGAAACAGCGCCAGCATCCGCTCGAGCGCCATCGTGAACGGCGTCTCCAGGAGCGGCAGCGTCACGAGCACGCCGACGAGGCCGACGCCGAGCGTGACCGGAAAGCCGATCGCGAACACGTTCATCTGCTGCGCGACGCGCGAGATGACGCCGAGGACGAGGTTGGCGAAGAGGAGCATCGCGACCAGCGGCAGCGCGATCCACAGGCCGAGCGTGAAGATCTCGGCGCCCCAGCGCTGCGGTTCGAGCGCGCGAACGAACGCGAACGGCTCGTCGCCGACCGGAAACGCGACGAAGCTCTGCGCCACCGCCGCGACGACGAGCAGGTGGCCGCCCATGACGATGAAGAGCCAGGCGATCGTGACGCCGTAGAAGCGGCTGACGGCGGTCTGCTCGCCGCCGCTCATCGGGTTGAAGAACGCCGCGAAGTTCATCCCCATCTGCAGGCCGACGAGCTCGCCGGCGAACTCGACCGCGGCGAACACGATGCGCACCGCGAAGCCGAGCGAGACGCCGATCAGCACCTGCTGCGCGACTGCCGCGACCGCCGCCGACGAGTCCAGCGCGATCGGGGCGACCGGCGGCAGCGAAGCCTGCGCGCACAGCGCGACGAAGAACGCGAGGCCGATCCGCACCCGCGCCGGCACGGCGCGCTGCGCGATCACCGGCAACGCGCTGAACAGCGAGACGATGCGCAGGAACGGCCAGAGGAGCGGCGTCACCCAGGCGAGGACGTCGGCCTCGGTGAAGGTCAGCACCGTGTCACCCTGGGCGATGCGAAGGGTCTCACGTCGCGCCGGGATCCTTCGCTTCGCTCGGGATGACGGCGGACGTGCGCTCAGGAGACAGCGCCAGGGATCGACTGCAGCGTGCGCTGCACGAACTCGACGAGCGACGTCAGCATCCACGGCCCGCAGACCGCGAGCACCGCGACCGCGGCGATGATCTTCGGCACGAACGAGAGCGTCGCCTCGTGGATCTGCGTCGCCGCCTGGAAGATGCTGACGACGAGGCCGACCGCGAGCACGGTG
>DASSRF010000115.1:0-2832 GCA_035701945.1 Caldimonas sp.
CGTGGCGAAGCGCGCTGTGCAGCGGCGGCTGCGCTTCGGTCACGGCAACGCGGCGGCGCGAAGCGGCGCCGCGACGACGTCCGGCGCCGCGGCGCCGCCGTTCGCCGCCCCCGTCGTCGCGCGCGCAGCCGCGGCTGCGGCGCGCATCGCTTCGGTCGTGTTGCCGGGACCGTGCGCGCTCCAGCCCGGCGGCATGAA
Organism: Caldimonas sp.; assembly: GCA_035701945.1. Lineage (GTDB taxonomy): Bacteria > Pseudomonadota > Gammaproteobacteria > Burkholderiales > Burkholderiaceae_C > Schlegelella_A. Next base: position 199 of record DASSRF010000115.1, read on the forward strand.
GAGATGCCCGAGCACGGCGCGGAGGCTGCGCGCGGCGAGCAGGTCGCGCAGCAGCGCACCCCACTGGTAGAGCTCGATCTTCACCGGGTTGTACCCGGTCATCGGAACGACGAGACCGTAGCGGCACGGCACGTCGTCGCGCTCGGCGCGGTAGGTGCCGAACAGGCGGTCGAAGACGATCAGCACGCCGCCGTAGTTGGCGTCGAGGTATTCGAGGTTGGCGGCGTGGTGGACGCGGTGCGCCGACGGCGTGTTGAGGACGAGCTCGAGCCAGCCGAGCTTCGGGATCCACGTCGCGTGGATCCAGAACTGGTAGAGCAGGTTGAGCGAGAGCATCGCGAAGACGACGCGCGGCTCGAAGCCGAGCCAGACCAGCGGCACGTAGAACACCGAGCTGCCGCTCGCGCGGCTGAGGATGCCGATCCGGTACGCCGCCGAGAGGTTGAGCTCGTTCGGCGAGTGGTGCACCGCGTGGTTGCACCAGAACCAGCGCACGCGGTGCGCGGCGCGGTGGAACCAGTAGTAGCAGAACTCCTGGCCGAGGAAGAGCGCGAAGAGCGCCGCCCAGCCGTCGAGCGCGACGGCGCCGATCCGGTGCCGGTACGCGAGCGCGATCAGCGGCGCCGCGATCGAGAACGGCACGAAGATCTGCGTCGCGACGCGGGCGACGAGGTCGAACAGCGACACCGCCGTCGCGCGCCAGTCGTAGGCGCGAAGGCGCGCGAGGACGATCGCCTCGAGCAGCGACGCGACGACGACCGTCGGCAGCGCGACGAAGAGGAGGAACCGGTCGAGGCCGTTCAGGTGGGAGGCGAGCGCTTGCATGGTCGAGAGTCTAGGCAGTCGCGATCGCGTCGCGCGCGGCGGGAGTTCGCCGGCCGCGGCCGCTCGTCAGGATTCGCACGGCGCGCGCGGTGAACATCCCGGAAAGCGTGCCGTAGGCGAGCGCCATCGGCAGCGCGAAGACCGGGTCGGCGCGAAGCCCGGGGTGGAAGACGAGCGACACCGCGACGGCGTAGCGCAGCGCGAAGATCGCGAGCATCAGCGCCAGCGGCCACGCGCTGCCGGGGACGACGAACGCGTCGCCGTCGCTGCCGACGCCGCGCGGCCAGCGCAGCGTGCGGTTGGCGAGCCACGCCAAGCCCATGCCGAGCAGCCACGCAAAGACGACCGCCGGCGCGGCGCCGAACGCGGCCGTGACGCTCCAGAGCGAGAGCGCGCCCATCGCGACCGGCGCGACGAGCAGGCGGGCGCGCGACATCCGCTGCCGGCGCAGCTGCAGGCTGCCGAGGACGACGAGCGCGGCGAGGATCGCCCAGACGTAGGTGGGCGTGTGCGACAGGATCGCGACGATGACGGTGCCGACGGGAGCTTCGGGATGCATGGCAGGCTCGGTGTGCGCTCGGGCGCGGTGCCGCCACTCTGGCGCCCCGGGGCCGCCGCCGCCACGCCGTTGCGACGAAGCGCCGCGGGGCGGCGCGAAGCGACGCCGGTACGGCGCCAGCCGCGCACGCGAGAATCGGGTCGCCCGCCGGTCCACGCCGCCAACGTGTCAACGAGTGCGAACCTCACCTCGGCGAGCGCCTTCCGCTCGCTTCGCAACCCGAACTATCGCCGCTGGGCGATCGGTGCCTTCGTCTCCAACGTCGGCACCTGGATGCAGCGCACCGCGCAGGACTGGCTCGTCCTCGCCGAGCTGACGCCGCACAGCGGCACCGCGGTCGGCGTCGTCATGGCGCTGCAGTTCGGGCCGTCGCTCGCGCTGCTGCCGTTCACCGGGCTCGCCGCCGACGTCTTCGACCGTCGCAAGCTCCTCCTCGTCACCCAGAGCGCGATGGGCGTGCTCGCGCTCGGCCTCGGGCTGCTCACGGTTTTCGGCGTGGTCGAGCTCTGGCACGTCTACGTCTTCGCGTTCCTGCTCGGCTGCGCGACCGCGTTCGACGCGCCGGCGCGGCAGACGCTCGTCTCCGAGCTCGTCGGCACCGCCGACCTCTCGAACGCGGTCGCGCTCAACTCGACGTCGTTCCAGGCGGCGCGGATGATCGGCCCGGCGGTCGGCGGCGTCGTCATCGCCGCGTTCGGGTCGGGCTGGGCGTTCCTCGCCAACGCAGCGTCGTTCGCGGCGATGATCGTCGCGCTCGCGAAGCTGCGCATCGCCGATCGCCATCGCGAGCGAGGCGCGACACCGCGACGCGGCGGCATCGCCGAAGGCTGGCACTACGTCCGCAGCCGGCCCGACCAGCAGGTGCTGCTGGCGATGCTGTTCCTGATCGCGACGTTCGGCCTCAACTTCCCGATCTTCATCGCGACGATGGCGGTGAGCGTGTTCCACGCCGGGGCGCACCGGTACGGCCTGTTGACGTCGCTGCTGGCGATCGGCTCGGTCAGCGGAGCGCTGCTCGCCGCGCGGCGCGACCGGCCGCGGACGTCGGTGCTCCTCGCCGGCGCCGCCGTGTTCGGCGCCGGTTGCGCGCTCGCCGCGGCGATGCCCGGCTACTGGCTCTTCGGCGCGACCCTCGTCGTCATGGCGCTGCAGTTCGGGCCGTCGCTCGCGCTGCTGCCGTTCACCGGGCTCGCCGCCGACGTCTTCGACCGTCGCAAGCTCCTCCTCGTCACCCAGAGCGCGATGGGCGT
>DASSRF010000116.1:0-2589 GCA_035701945.1 Caldimonas sp.
GAGGCGAGCGCGACGACGAACGTCGTCAGCGTGCGCGCGACACCGGCGGGTCCGCCGGCCCTGCAATCCTGGCAGCTGCTGCTCATGCGTCGCTCCCTGCTGCAGCAGCAGCTTCGCCGTTCGCGACCATCCGTCGCAGCATGTCCTTCAGTTGCGCCCACTCGGGCTTCGAGAATCCGGCGAGGTGCTCGTTGAGCACCTGGGCGAGCACGACCGGCACTTCGTGTGCCGCGACCTCGCCTTCGGGCGTCAGCTCGATGCGGACGACGCGACGATCGTCGGTCGAGCGCTGGCGACGGCAGAAGCCCTTCGCCTCGAGACGGTCGAGCAGCCTCGTCATCGCGCCGGGATCGCTCTGCGTCTCGCGCGCGAGCTCCGCCACGGTCGACGCGCGGCAGCGCTCGAGCATGAAGAGCGCCGCCCACTGCGCGTGCGTGATTCCCTTCGGCTCGAGGCGGCGGTCGGCGGCCTGCGCGATCGACATCAGCGCGCGCTTCATCAGCCAGCCGACGCTCTCGTCGGCACACAAGCCGGCGGGCTCGTAGAAGCGGGCGGTCGGCGCGGCGGTGGCGGCTTTGCGGCTCATGGCAGAGAATATACATGCTTAGTCAATGATTGTCAAGGCGCCAATTGCCGCAGCGGTGATTGCCGCCGCATTCATTGCAGAGGCTTCGACCGGCCTACACTGCCCCGGTGTCGACCGTTGCCCCGCCGGCGCCCGCCCGCGCCGCCCAAGCGGCCCCCGCGCCGGCGAAAAGCGTCCGCGCGCTCGCCGGCCTCGTGCCCTTCGTCCGGCCGTACCGGGTGCAGATCGCCTTCGCCGCGCTCTTCCTCGTCCTCGCCGCGCTCAGCACGCTCGTCTTTCCGGTCGCGCTCAAGGGATTGATCGACCAGGGCTTCGTCGCCGCCGACCCGGGTGCGCGCGTCGTCGCGCTGCGCGGCCATTTCGTCGCGCTCTTCCTCGTCGGCGTCGCGCTCGGCGTCTTCTCGGCGGCGCGCTTCTACATGGTGAGCTGGATCGGCGAGCGCGTCACCGCCGACGTCCGCAACGCGGTCTACGCGCACGTCGTCCGCCAGAGCCCCGAGTTCTTCGAGTCGGCGCAGACCGGCGAGGTGCTGTCGCGGCTGACGACCGACACGACGCTCGTCCAGACGGTCGTCGGCTCGAGCCTCTCGATGGGCCTGCGCAACACCGTGATGGGGATCGGCGCGATGGCGATGCTGATCGTCACCAACCCGGTCGTGATGACGCAGGTGCTCGCGATCCTCGTCCTCGTCGTCCTGCCGTCGCTCTACTTCGGACGGCGAGTGCGCGGCCTCTCGCGCGCGAGCCAGGACCGCATCGCCGACTCGAGCGCGATCGCCGCCGAGGTGCTGAACGCGATCCCGGTCGTGCAGAGCTACCAGCAGGAAGACCGCGAGGCCGGCCGCTTCACCGCAGCGACCGAGCGGGCGTTCCAGACCGCCGTGCGGCGCACGAAGATGCGGTCGTTCCTCGTCGCCTTCGTCATCAGCGCGACCTTCGGCGCGCTGCTCTGGGGCCTGTACCAGGGCACGCAGGCGGTCGTGCGCGGCGACATCAGCGCCGGCCACCTCGGCCAGACCGTCGTCTACGTGATCATCCTGATCGGCAGCGTCGCCGTGCTGTCGGAGGTCTATGGCGACCTGCTGCGCGCCGCCGGCGCGACCGAGCGGCTGATCGAGCTGCTGCAGATGCGCTCGCCGATCGTCTCGCCGCCCGCGCCGGTCGCGCTGGCGGCGCCGACCGCTGGCGCGTCGGTCGAGCTCGACGACGTCACCTTCCGCTATCCGTCGCGGCCGCAGCAGCCGACGCTCGCGCACTTCAGCCTCGCGGTCGCTCCCGGCGAGACGGTCGCGCTCGTCGGCCCGAGCGGCGCCGGCAAGAGCACGGTGCTGCAGCTGATCCTGCGCTTCTACGACGTCGAGTCGGGCGCGGTCCGCATCGACGGCGAGCGCGTCGACCGCGTCTCGCTCGCCGATCTTCGCAGGCGGATCGGCATCGTCCCGCAGGACAGCGTGATCTTCTCGGCCGACGCGATGGAGAACATCCGCTACGGCCGTCCCGATGCCAGCGACGACGAGGTCGTCGCGGCGGCGCGCGGCGCGTTCGCGCACGACTTCATCAGCGCGCTGCCCGAGGGCTACAGGACCTTCCTCGGCGAGCGCGGCGTTCGCCTCTCGGGCGGCCAGCGCCAGCGCATCGCGATCGCGCGCGCGATGCTCAAGAACGCGCCGCTGCTGCTGCTCGACGAAGCGACGAGCGCGCTCGACGCCGAAGGCGAGCGGATGGTCCAGGCCGCGCTCGAGTCGGCGATGCGCGGCCGCACGACGATCGTCATCGCGCACCGGCTTTCGACCGTGCAGCGCGCCGACCGGATCGTCGTCCTCGAGGCCGGCGAGATCGTCGAGGCGGGAACGCACGCCGAGCTGAGCGCCCGCGGCGGCCTGTACGCACGGCTCGCGGCGTTGCAGTTCGACCGTTGAGGCAGACGAACGAGACGCACGGGATCGGGCGACAAGGCGCCCTGTTTTGCTCCATGTCCCCCGGGCTGGCCTGAACGGCCGGCC
>DASSRF010000117.1:0-6684 GCA_035701945.1 Caldimonas sp.
ATGCCGCGGTTCGACGGCGACCCGATCTTCCACGCCCTGCTCGACAGCAGCCACGGGCTCGCCGACGACGGCGTCCTGCGGGTCGAGCTCGAGGGGTTCGCGCGCTCCGAGCAGGCGTACGACGCCGGCACCGCGATCCTGCGGACGCGCCTCTACGACGCGGCCGGCGAAGGCATCGAGATCGCCGACTTCTGCCCGCGCTTCTTCACGCGGGACCGGGCGTTCCGCCCCGCCCAGCTGGTCCGTCGCGTCCGGCCGCTGGTCGGGCACCCGCGGGTGCGCTTCGTCGTCCGGCCGCGCGGCGAGTGGGGCTCGGTCGTTCCCGAGGTCACGCGCGGCAGCAATCACCTGCGTTTCGTGCTGCCCTCGGGAACGCTGCGCCTCAACACCAACGCGCCGCTCACGTACCTGCTCGATTCGACCTGGACGTCGCTGTACGCTCCGGTGAGCCTGATGCTCGGCCCCGACGAGACGCTCTCGGGCGGGATCGAGGAGACCGCGCGCGACTTCGAGGAGCAGACCGCGCGCTACTGGCGGCACTGGACGCGGCGGCTGGCGCTGCCGCTCGAGTGGCAGGACGCGGTCATCCGCGCCGCGATCACGCTGAAGCTGTGCCAGTTCGAGGAGACGGGCGCGATCGTCGCAGCGATGACGACGAGCATCCCCGAGGCGCCGAACACCGAGCGCAACTGGGACTACCGCCACTGCTGGCTGCGCGACGCCTTCTTCGTGGTGCGTGCCCTCAACAGCCTCTCCGAGGTCGGCACGATGGAGGACTACCTGCGCTGGCTGAACGACGTCGTCCGCAGCGCCGCCGGCGGCCACATCCAGCCGCTCTTCGGCATCGGCCTCGAGAAGACGCTCACCGAGCGCACCGTGCCGTGGCTCTCGGGCTACCGCGGCATGGCCCCGGTGCGCGTCGGCAACCAGGCGTTCGAGCACGTCCAGCACGACGTCTACGGCAACATCGTGCTCGGCGCGGCGCAGGCGTTCTTCGACCACCGCCTGTTTCGCCGCGCCGACGCCCGCGACTTCGCCGAGCTCGAGCGCATCGGCGAGCAGGCATGGCGCGTGCACGACCAGCCCGACGCCGGCATGTGGGAGCTGCGCACGCGCGCCCGCGTCCACACCTCGTCGGCGCTGATGTGCTGGGCGGCGTGCGACCGGCTGGCGAAGATCGCCGCCGTCGTCGCACGCGCCGATCGGGTCGCCTTCTGGCGCGATCGCGCCGACCGCATCCGCGGCACGATCCTCGCGCATGCGTGGAGCGAGAAGCGGCGCGCCTTCACCGAGAGCTTCGGTGGCGATGACCTCGACGCCGGCGTCCTCCTGATGGCCGAGGTCGGCTTCATCGAGCCGCGCGATCCTCGCTTCGTGCAGACGCTCGATGCGCTCGAGACGGCGCTCTGCGACGGGCCGTTCATGCGCCGCTACGAAGCTTCCGACGACTTCGGCAAGCCCGAGACGGCGTTCAACGTCTGTTCGTTCTGGCGCATCGACGCGCTCGCCCGCGTCCGCCGCGTCGACGAGGCACGCGAGATCTTCGCGGCGCTGCTCGCGCGTCGCAACCACGTCGGCCTGCTCTCGGAGGACCTGCACGTCGCGAGCGGCGAGCTGTGGGGCAACTTCCCGCAGACGTACTCGATGGTCGGGATCGTCAACGGCGCCGTCCGCCTCTCGCAGCCGTGGGACACGCGGGTCTGACGGCCGTTCCGGCCGGCGCCGCCTGACCGGCGGGAACGTCGACGTGCGCCCGCCGACGGTCGTCCCGTTCGCGACGGTCTCGTTCGCCTACTTCGGCTACGCCGGGCTCTTCAGCACCTACGCGCCGCTCTGGTTCCAGAGCCTCGGCTACACGACGTTGGCGATCGGCACCCTGACGGCGCTGCAGAGCGCGACGCGGATCTTCAGCCCCTACGCGTGGGGTTGGCTCGCCGACCACACGCGCCGGCGCGAGCGGCTGCTGCGGATCGCGTCCGGCGCGTCGCTGGTCGCCTCGACCGGTTTCTTCGTCCCGTACGGCTACCTCTGGGTCGCGGCGGTGACGCTCGCGCTCTTCGTCGCGACCGCGGGAGTGCTGCCGATCAGCGAGGCGCTGCTCGCCGAGCGCGTGTCGCGCGGCGGCGCGCTCGACGTGGTCCGCTACGGCAGGGTGCGCATGTGGGGCTCGTTCGGCTTCATCGTCGCGGTCAGCGCCAGCGGCTTTGTCCTGCAGACGGTCGGCGTCGCACGCTTCCCGGCGCTCGCAACGTCGCTGCTCGCGATCCTGCTCGTCGCCGCCTGGCGGCTGCCGCTCGCGAAGGAGGCGACGCACGACCCCGCACCTGGCGCGGCAACCCTCGCGGTGCTGCGGCAACCGGCGGTCGCCTGGTTCTTCGCCGGCGTCTTCCTCACCGTCCTCGCGCACACCAGCCTCTACGCTTTCTACTCGCTCTACCTGGCGTCGCTCGGCTTCGCCAAGGGCGACATCGGACTGCTGTGGACGATCGCCGTCGCCGCCGAGGTCGCGTGGTTCTGGTTCCAGGGGCGCTGGCTGCCGCGCTGGCCGATGCACGCCTGGCTCGTCGTCGCCGCGCTCGCGTCGGCGCTGCGCTTCTCGATGATCGCGGCGTTCGCCGGCTCGCTCGCCGTCCTCGTCGCGGCGCAGTGCCTCCACGCCATCACCTTCGCCGCCCAGCACTCGGCGTGCATCTCGGTGATCACGCGCCACTTCCCGGGCCGGTTGCGCGGCCGCGGCCAGGCGCTCTACGCGGTGCTCGGATACGGCGTCTCGGGCGTCATCGGCGGCATCGGCGGTGGCGCGCTCAGCCAGGCGTACGGCTTCGCGGCGGTGTTCTGGGCCGCCGCCGGCGTCGCGCTCGTCGCCGCCTGGTGCTGCCGCGAGGCATTGCGCCGCGACTCCGACGCGATCCGGTGACGCGCCGCAGCCCGTCGCCGACGGCGACGGCTCGGCCCCCGCAATCGGCAGCCCGTCGCATCGCGACCGGGTCCGGGGTAGGCGGCGTCCTACACTTCAGGCCATGCAACAAAGCAGAACAACGCCGGTCCACAAGACGAGGCGTCGGGTCTGGCTGGGAGTCGCCGGCGCGGCGGTGCTCGCCGTCACCGCGGTCGCCCTTTCGAAGACGCCGCTCTTTCGCGGCGGCGACAAGGACAAGGACAAGGCCCCGGTGCCGCTCGAGTTCATCGCCGCCGAGGTGGCGAAGCCGATGCGCGCCCGGCTGCCGGTGACGATCGAATTCTCGGGCCCGCTCGTCGCGCCGCGCACCGCGATCGTGCGCGCCAAGGCCGCCGGCTCGCTGCTTTCGCTCAACGTCGCCGAGGGCAGCCGCGTCAAGGCCGGACAGGTGATCGGCGCGATCGATCTCACCGACCTGCAGAGCCGCGCCGCCGACCGCGCCGCGCTCGTCGAGTCGGCGCAGGCCTCGCTCGCCGAGGCGCAGCGCCAGCACACCGCCAACGTCGGCCTCGCGGCGCAGAACTTCATCTCGCCGACGGCGCTGCAGACGTCGCAGGCGCGCCTCGACGCGGCCAGGGCGCAGCTGAAGTCGGCGCAGGCGCAGCTGGCGATGTCGAACGTCGGCCTGCGCGACGCGACGCTCGCGGTGCCGATCTCGGGAATCGTCGGCAAGCGCCACGTCGTCCCGGGCGAGAAGGTGAGCGCCGAGCAACCGATCGTCACGGTCGTCGACCTGTCGACGCTCGAGCTCGCCGGCAGCGTCGGCACGCACGAGGTCTCGCTGCTCGCGCCGGGACAGGCGGCGACGATGCGGATCGAGGGCACGAACGACGACGTCAACGGCCGCATCGACCGCATCGCGCCCGCCGCCGAGGCGGGCACGCGCGCGATCGGCGTCGTCGTCGTTCTCGACAACCACGGCGAGCGCTTTCGCGCCGGACAGTACGCGCAGGCACGCGTCTCGATCGCCGACGCGACCGAGCGGACCACGGTGCCGCTCGCCGCGGTCGGCCAGGCGTCGGGGCAGGACTACGTCTGGACGATCGAGAAGGGCGCGCTCGTTCGCCGCATCGTCGTCACCGGGCGGCGCGATCTCGCGTCGGGCCGCGTCGAGATCGTGAAGGGGCTCGCCGACGACACGCAGATCCTCGCGATGCGCTTCGACAACCTCAAGGAAGGCGCTCCCGCGAAGGTCGTTCCGCGCCGCGGTGGCGCCGACGCGACGTCGTCGCCGGCGCTCGGCTCGGCGCCGCCGTCGCCCTCGGCGTCGGCGTCGGCGGCGCCGGTGCCGCGCTCCTAGGCGCGCGCGCCCGTCGGGGCCATTCGGCATGTGGTTCACGCGCGTCTCGATCGCGAACCCGGTCTTCGCGACGATGGTGATGGCGGCGCTGTGCGTGCTCGGCATCTTCTCGTACAGCCAGCTGCGCGTCGAGCGGCTGCCCGACATCACGCCGCCGATCGTCTTCGTGAGCGTCGCCTATCCCGGCGCCTCGCCCGAGGCGACCGAGACCGAGCTGACGCGGCCGATCGAGCTCTCGCTCAACGGCATCGCCGGCATCAAGATGATCCGCTCGAACAGCCTCGAGGGGCGAAGCGAGACGGTCGTCGAGTTCCAGCTCTCGGCCGACATGAACCGCGCGGTGCAGGACGTCCGCGACAAGGTCGCCGCGGTGCAGCCGAACTTCCCGCGCGACGCCAAGCAGCCGTTCATCTCGCGCTTCGACGGCGACAACGCGCAGCCGACGGTCTACCTGTCGCTGCTCGGCAGCGAGCGCAGCGCCCGCGAGCTGTCGCTGCTCGCCGACCAGGTCGTTCGCAAGCGCCTCGAGCGCTCGCCGGGGGTCGCGCGCGTCGACGTCGGCGGCATGACGGTGCGCCAGGTCCGCATCGACCTCGACCCGCAGCGGCTGCGCGCGATGCAGCTGACGCCGGCCGACGTCTCGACCGCGCTGCAGCGCGCCAACGCCGACGTTCCGGTCGGATTGCTGACCGGCACCAAGGAAGACGCGATCGTCCGCGTCGAAGGCAAGGTCAAGGACGCCAAGGCGTTCGCCGACATCGTCGTCGCGTCGCGCAACAACGCGGTCGTGCGCCTCGGCGACCTCGGCACCCTCGTCGAGCGCGAGCGCGAGCCCGATTCGATCTCGCGCGACGACGGCGTGCCGTCGATCTCGTTCCAGGTCTACAAGCAGCAGGACGCGAACATCGTCGAGACCGGCGAGGCGATCAAGGCCGCCGCCGACGAGCTGAGGAAGACGTTGCCGCCCGGCGTCGAGCTGCGCCTCGTCTACGCCGACAGCGACTGGGTCGCGCGCTCGCTCTCCGGCGTCAAGGCGACGCTGATCGAGGGCGCGCTGCTGACGATCGCGATCGTCTTCCTCTTCCTGCACAGCTGGCGCAGCACGGTCATCACCGGGCTGACGCTGCCGATCGCGGTGATCTCGTCGTTCATCGCGGTCTACCTGTTCGGCTTCACGATCAACTTCATGACGATGATGGCGCTGTCGCTGTGCATCGGCCTGCTGATCGACGACGCCATCGTCGTGCGCGAGAACATCGTCCGCCACGTCCACCTCGGCCGCGGCCACCGCGAGGCGGCCCAGGAGGCGACCGACGAGATCGGCCTCGCCGTGATGGCGACGACGTTCGCGATCTGCGCCGTGTTCGTGCCCGTCGCCTTCATGAAGGGGATCGTCGGCAAGTTCTTCTACCCGTTCGGGATCACCGTCGCCGTCGCGGTGCTCGTCTCGCTCTTCGTCAGCTTCACGCTCGATCCGATGCTCTCGAGCATCTGGCGCGATCCGCCGGGCAGCCCGCTGCTGCGCGTGCCGGTCATCGGCCACCTGATGCGCGCCACCGACCGGCTGCTCGACGTCCTCCACGACGTCTACGAGCGGCTCATCCACTGGATCTTCTCGCCGCGTCGCTGGCGCGTCCTCGTGCCGCCGCTGCCCGCCTACGGCCACCCGTTCGGCGCCGACGCCAGGCGCGACGCGAGCGCGCCGCGGCGCTGGCGCTTCGCGACGATCACGCCGCGTGCGGTCGTCCTCCTGACCGGCGTCGCGAGCTTCGCGATCGCGATCGCGATCGCGCCGCTCGTGGGAACCGAGTTCATCCCGGAGAGCGACGACAGCTACATCCGCCTCAACGTCACGCTGCCGGTCGGGACGAGCCTGCAGCGCGGCAGCGACAAGCTGCTGCAGGTCGAGGACGCGATCCGACCGATGCCCGAGATCCGCATGATCTCGACGTCGATCGGCGACACCGGCAGCGGCCTGCGCAACTCGGCGACGCTCTCGGTCCAGCTCGTCAAGCCGCACGAGCGCAAGCGCAGCCAGAAGGAGGTCGAAAAGGCGATCCGCGCTGCGCTCAAGCCCATTCCGGGAATCGAGGTGACGCTCAACCAGCAGATCTACGTCGCCCTCCTCGGGCCCGACCCCGACGTCCTCGAACGCGAGGTGCTGCGCTTCCGCGACCGTGTCGCCAAGGTGCCGGGCATCGCCGACCTGACGACGTCGGTGCTGCCCGGCATCCCGGCGTACGCGGTGCGCCTGAAGCAGGACGCCGCGCGCGAGCTCGGCCTGACGACGATGCAGCTCGCCTCGAGCCTGCGCACGTTCGTCAACGGCGACGTCGCGACGTACTGGACGTCGCCCGACGGCGAGCAGGTCGACGTCGAGCTGCGGCTGCCGCAGGCGTCGCGCGAGAACGTCGCGCAGCTGAAC
>DASSRF010000118.1:0-4452 GCA_035701945.1 Caldimonas sp.
TGTTTCTGTCGGGGAGCGGGTCGGTGGAATCGATTGTCTCGTGCGCGGCGTCGTCGAACGAGAAGCAGTCGGCGAACGTGAACCAGAAGCTCGCGCAGAACACCGTCATGTACGCGAGCGTCAGCGGAGTCGCGACCAGCGCGAAGTGCTGCGGCCCGAGGATACCGACCGCGATGCTGGCGAGCGGCACCAGCAGCATCCAGAGCGCGAGCCAGGCGATGCCGTAGACGGTGAACGCGCCCTTGTTGCGCCACACCGCGACGCTGCTGAAGAAGAGCGACTTCGCCCAGCCGTGGCCGCCCCAGTGGACGAGCGCCGGCGCGTGCCAGAACGGAATCGAGAGCGCCGCCGCGAACGTCAGGCGCAGCAGCAGCCCGATCTGCACGCGCGGATCGGCGGCCTTCGCCACCGTCGTGTCGGCGCCTGCGCGCTCGGCCGTCAGCGAGGCGACGAACGCGTCGAAGGCGCCGCCGTCCAGCAGCCGGGCGATCCAGAACAGCAGGAAGAACGCCGCGGCATAGGCGACGCAGAGCTTGACGAGCGCGACGAGGCGCGGCCGTCCGGACGCCGCGAGCTCGGCGATCGATCCCGGCATCGCGGTCCTGCCTTCGACGACGCGGTGGCTCGCGATCATGAACAGCAGCGTTCCCGCCGGCGGCAGCGCGAGCACGACGGCCGTGCCGACGACCGGAACGATGCCGAGCAGGAGGACGACGAACATGCAGGTCGCGAACAGCGCCGCGAAGCCGAGCGGCTGACGGGCGCACGCCTGGAACGCGCGCTGTACCCAGACGAAGCCCTGGCGCGGCGCGACGAGCTGCAGCTTCATGGCGACGATTGCGGCCGCGGCGGCGGATGCCACGGCTCGTCGCGGCGCTGCACCAGGATCCGCTCGAAGTGCGCCGGGTCGTGCGCGGTGAGGACGACGGCATCGCGCGGCAGGTGCAGGTCCCAGGCCCGCGACAGCCAGAACCGGAACGCCGCCGCGCGCAGCAGCGCGGGCAGGAGCCGCACTTCGGCGTGCTCGAGCGGGCGCAGCGCTTCGTAGGCGGCGACGAGCGAACCGGCGCGGTCCTCGTCGAGGCGGCCGCTGTCGAGGTCGATGCACCAGTCGTTGATCGCGACGGCGACGTCGAACAGGAGCGTGTCGACGCCGGCGAAATAGAAGTCGAAGACACCGGCGAGCGTGCCGTCGACGAACATGACGTTGTCGCGGAAGAGATCGGCGTGGATCGCGCAGCGCGGCAGCGTCGCGTACGCCGACGACGACGCCAGGTGGCGCTGGTACGCGAGCTCGTCTGCCATCAGCCCGGCCTGGTCGGCGTCGAGGTGCGGCAGCACCACCGGCACGGTCTTCTCCCACCACGCGAGCCCGCGCAGGTTGGGCTGCGACGGAGCGAAGTCGCGCGCCGACAGGTGCATGCGCGCGAGCACGGCGCCGACGGCGGCGCAGTCGGCGGCGTCGGGAGCGAGGTGGTGGGCGCCGGGCAGCCGGTCGACGATCGCCGCCGGCTTGCCCTTCAAGGCGAGGACGAGCGCGCCGTCCGCGCCGCCGTACGGTCGCGGCACCGGCAGGCCGTGCTCGGCGTGGTGCTTCATCAGCGCGAGATAGAACGGCAGCTCGTCGGCAGCGAGACGCTCGAACAGCGTCAGCACGTAGCGGCCGGTCGCCGTGTCGGCGAAGTAGTTGGTGTTCTCGATGCCGCCGGCGCACGGCGCGAGCGCGACCAGCTCGCCGAGGCCGACGCTCGCCGCCAGCGCTGCCGCCTCGTCGAAGGAGACTTCGGTGTAGACCGCCATCCGCGGCTAGGGCCTGCTCACGGGCCCTAGAAGCGAAGGACGCTCCAGACGCGCTTGCCGGCGGAGCCGCGCGAGGTGCCCGGATCGTCGGCGGTCGGGTGGTAGCCGTCGCTCGTCAGCACCTCGTAGCCGGGCGCCGGGCCGCGCGGCGTCACGACGATCCTCTGCAGGTTGCCGCGCACGCGCAGCTCCTCGATCTTGGCACCCTTGTCCTCGATCACCGTGCGCCGGACGGCCGGCTCGCCGCCTTTCATGGGCACCGGCGCGGTCTCGTCGGCGAGCGGCGCCGCCGACGCCGCGACCGCGGGCGGCGGCGCCGAAGGCGCTGCCTCCGCCGCGCGCGCGGCGGCGAACGGGAACGCGGCGACGACGGTCGCGAGCGCGAGCAAGACACACCGTGGCATGCGTCGATTCTAGGCCGGGCGAGCGCGAGGACGTGTCGAGACGTTGCTTCACAATGGGCCGCCTATGGTGGATCGCACACTGCTGCTCGTCGACGGCTCGAGCTACCTCTACCGCGCCTACCACGCCCTTCCGGACCTTCGCACCAAGGCCGGCTTTCCGACCGGAGCGATCCGCGGCGTCGTCTCGATGATGAAGCTGCTGCGCGAGCAGTATCCGGCGGCGCACGGCGCGTGCGTCTTCGACGACAAGGGCAAGACCTTCCGCGACGACTGGTACCCCGAGTACAAGGCGACGCGCACCGCGATGCCCGACGACCTCGCGCTGCAGATCGAGCCGATCATCGAGGGCATCAAGCTGCTCGGCTGGCCGGTGCTGACGGTGCCCGGCATCGAGGCCGACGACGCGATCGGGACGATCTCGTGCATGGCCGCCAAGGGCGGCTTCCAGGTCGTGATCTCGACCGGCGACAAGGACCTCGCGCAGCTCGTCGGCGACAACGTCGTCCTCATCAACACGATGACGAACGACCGCCTCGACGCCGACGGCGTGCGCGCCAAGTTCGGCGTGCCGCCGGAGAAGATCGTCGACTACCTGGCGCTGATCGGCGACTCGGTCGACAACATCCCGGGCGTCGACAAGGTCGGGCCGAAGACGGCGGCGAAGTGGATCAGCGAGCACGGCTCGCTCGAGGGCGTCATCGCCGCGGCGCCGACGATCAAGGGCGTCGTCGGCGAGAACCTGCGCAAGGTCGTCGACTGGCTGCCGCAGGGCAGGAAGCTCGTCACCGTCGTGACCGACTGCGACCTCACCGGCCACGTCATGGGCTGGCCGGAGTTCGATGCGCTGACGCTGCGCCCGATCGACGTCGACGCGCTGCTCGCGTTCTACGACCGCTACGAGCTGCAGGCGATGCGGCGCGAGCTCGAGACCTCGTTCGGCCGCGCGTCGGCGGGCGCGCAGCGGCTCGCGTCGATCGCTCCCGCGCCGAGCGTCGACGTACCCGACGCGGTGCCGTCCGAGGACATCGTCAAGAACTACGAGACGGTGACGACCGCCGAGGCGCTCGAGCGCTGGGCGGCGCGCGTCGAGGCCGCCGAGCTCGCCGCGATCGACATCGAGACCGATTCGCTCGACCCGATCCGTGCCAACCTGGTCGGGCTCTCGCTCGCCGTCGCGCCCGGCGAGGCGTGCTACGTGCCGATCGCGCACAGCTACGCCGGCGCTCCCGAGCAGCTGGCGCTGGCCGCGGTGCTCGCGCGGCTGCGCCCCTGGCTCGAGAACGAGGCCGCGGCCAAGGTCGCGCACAACGTCAAGTACGACAGCCATGTCTTCGCGCGGCTCGGCATCGACGTCCGCGGCTATCGCCACGACACGATGCTCGAGAGCTACGTCTGGGAGGCGCACAAGGCGCACACGCTCGAGAGCCTGGCGTTTCGCCACCTCGGCCGCACCGCGCTGACGTACGAGGACGTCTGCGGCAAGGGCGCGAATCAGATTCCCTTCGCCCAGGTCGAGGTGACGCGCGCCGCCGCGTACTCGTGCGAGGACGCCGACATGGCGCTGCACGTCCACCAGGCGCTCTGGCCGCATCTCGAAGGCGAGCAGCAGCTCGCCGACGTCTACCGGCGAATCGAGATGCCGACCTCCGACGTCCTCGCGCGCATCGAGCGCGCCGGCGTGCTGATCGACTCGGCGCTGCTCGCGGCGCAGAGCCGCGAGCTCGCCGAGAAGATGGCGCGCCTCGAGCAGGAGGCGTACGAGATCGCCGGCCAGCCGTTCAACCTCGGCAGCCCGAAGCAGATCGGCGAGATCCTGTTCGGCAAGCTCGGGCTGCCGGTCGGCCGCAAGACCGCGAGCGGAGCGCCGTCGACCGACGAGGACGTCCTCCAGGAGCTCGCCGCCGACTACCCGCTGCCGGGAAAGCTGCTCGAGCACCGCAGCCTCTCGAAGCTGAAGGGCACCTACACCGACAAGCTGCCGCTGATGGTCAACCCCGAGACGGGAAGGGTCCACACGACGTACGCGCAGGCGGTCGCGGTGACGGGACGCCTCTCGAGCAACGACCCCAACCTGCAGAACATCCCGATCCGCACCGCCGAGGGCCGCCGCATCCGCGAGGCGTTCATCGCGCCGCCGGGCGCATCGATTCTCTCGGCCGACTACTCGCAGATCGAGCTCAGGATCATGGCGCACATCTCGGCCGACGCGGGCCTGCTCTCGGCGTTCGGCGGCAACGTCGACATCCAC
>DASSRF010000119.1:0-12132 GCA_035701945.1 Caldimonas sp.
CGTCACCGTCGCCTTCTCGCAGCGCCGCAAGCTCCTGCGCCACACGCTCGGCCGCTGGCTCGAGGCGCGCGGTGCCTCAGGCGACTTCGACGCCCAGCGCCGCGCCGAGGAAGTCCCGGTCGAAGAGTACCTCGCCCTCGCCGAATCGCTCGCCCAAAAAAAATCGACCCCGGAAGGGTCGGCCCCTCCCTCCCGGAGGGAGGGGTTGGGGAGGGAGCAATCCTGACGCGCGAAGCGCGCGGCACGGCGCGGCGGCTCGCCGCGGCCTAAGCCGCGGTGAGCCACCTCGCCGTGTCGAACGCGCTGCTCATCAGCGGCATGTTCGCGCCGAAGCTGCTGTTCGCGGCCGTCTTGGCGGCCTTGACCGGCTTGTCGCTGCTGTTGACGTTGGTTCCAGGGGCCACTTCCGTCGCCCGCTCCCATGACCCGTTTTCTTGGGAGCGGGCTACTGAAAAGAATAGAAGCACCGGAATGGGACTTTTCGTTCCGCCCAGAAGTCGGCGGCGTCGCGGAAGACGTCGAGCAGTTGCTCGCGCGCCTCGCGGTCGAAGCGCGGGTTGTCCGGAAGCTGCTCGAGGACGACGACGAAGCCCGGCTGCGGGCCGGCCTTGTGGACGAGGTCGGTCATGCAGTCGAAGAGGGCATCGAGGTTCTTGCCGAAGTGCGCCGGGAAGGTGAACGACTCGGCGATGCCGTCGAGCACGTCCTGCTTCGACTGCGCCGTCGTCAGGTTCGCATACAGGAAGTGCTGCCCGGCCTGGCGCGCGGCGTGCATCAGGTCGTCGACGCGGTAGGCGCGTATCGACTGGACGATGTTGGGACGGACTGTCTGCAAGAGCATGTCGCGTTCCTCCTGTTCAAGAAAAATGGCTGCTGCACTCATGGCGTGATGCGGCGAAAGCTCGCGTAGTGATCGGCGGTGTAGTAGCACGCCAGGGGGGCCTGCGGCTCGGGTCCGCCGCAGACGATGCGCCTCGCGCCGCGGTCGCTCGCGCCCGGCGTGGGCACGGTGTACTCGCGGTAGTAGCCGCGCCACTGTGGCGGAAGCATGCGCTCGCGGTTGGCGAAGACGATGCCATCTTTCGGAAAGGCGAACGGACCACCTTGGTGGATCGCACGCTGGACGGCCTGCGCCTCGACCGGAAGCGCGGCGACCGACACGGTGGGAAGGCGAGGCGCCTCCTCTCGCGCCTGAACCGCCCCGATCGACAGCAACCCTGCGACGCCGATGCCCGCTCCCCACCGGAGCATTGGCCGCCACAGCTGCAGCCGACCCGACAAAACCACGGGAAATCCCTGAACGAACAATCGCGGGATGTTACCGAAACGGTGCCGAAACCTCAACCCTTTGCTACATATTTGGGCAATTCCGGGAGGATTTAAGTCGGCACATACTCTCGGGAAGAGCCAGCAATTTCGGGCGACTCGATCGACTGCCGTTCGTCAGCGTGCGGCGTTGGCGTCGGCGACCGCCAAGGCAGTCATGTTGATGATGCGGCGCACCGTCGCCGACGGGGTCAGGATGTGCACCGGCTCGGCGGCGCCGAGCAGGACGGGCCCGATCGCGATGCCTCCGCCGGCCGCCGTCTTGAGCAGGTTGTAGGCGATGTTGGCCGCGTCGATGTTGGGCAGGACGAGCAGGTTGGCCTCGCCGGTCAGCGGGCTCGAAGGCATCAGGTCGTGGCGGTACGCGCTGTCGAGCGCGGTGTCGCCGTGCATCTCGCCGTCGACCTCGAGCCAGGGCGCGCGTTCCTGGAGCAGCGCGAGCGTCTGCCGCATCTTGACCGCAGACGGCTGGTTGCTCGACCCGTAGTTGCTGTGCGAGAGGAGCGCCGCCTTGGGCTTGAGGCCGAAGCGCAGCATCTCCTCGGCGGCCATGACGGTGATGTCGGCGAGCTGGTCGGCGGTCGGGTCGTAGTTGACGTGGGTGTCGACGAGCATGACCTGGCGTCCGGGAAGGAGGAGCGCGTTCATGCAGGCGTAAGTCTTCGCTCCGGGCCGAAGGCCGATCACCTGGTCGATGTAGTGCAGGTGCAGCCCGGTCGACCCCCAGGTGCCGCACAGCATGCCGTCGACCTCGCCGCTCTTGAGCAGCATCGAGCCGATCAGCGTCAGCCGCCGCCGCATCTCGATCTTCGCGAGCTGCGCGGTCACGCCCTTTCGTGCCGTCAGCTGGTGGTAGGTCTGCCAGTAGCTGCGGTAGCGGTGGTCGTGCTCGGTGTTGACGAGGTCGTAGTCGCGGCCGGCTTCGAGGCGCAGGCCGAACTTGGCGACGCGCTGCGCGATCACCTCGGGGCGGCCGATCAGCGTCGGCCGCGCGAGGTGCTCGTCGACGACGACCTGCACCGCGCGCAGGATCCGCTCCTCCTCGCCCTCGGCGTAGGCGATCCGCTTCTTCTGCGCCGTCTTGGCGAGGTTGAAGATCGGCCGCATCGCGGTGCCGGACGCGTAGACGAAGGTCTGCAGCTTGGCGCGGTACGCCTCCATGTCGGCGATCGGCCGCGCCGCGACTCCCGACGCCTCGGCGGCGCGCGCGACTGCCGGCGCGATCCGCATCATCAGGCGCGGATCGAACGGCTTGGGGATCAGGTACTCGGGCCCGAAGGTCAGCTTGGCGCCGGCGTACGCCGCCGTGACGACCTCGTTCTGCTCGGCCTGCGCGAGCTCGGCGATCGCGTGCACCGCGGCGATCTCCATCTCGATCGTGATCGTCGTCGCGCCGGAGTCGAGCGCGCCGCGGAAGATGTAGGGAAAGCAGAGGACGTTGTTGATCTGGTTCGGATAGTCGGTGCGGCCGGTGGCGACGATCGCGTCGTCGCGGACCGCGTGGACCTCCTCGGGCAGGATCTCCGGAGTCGGGTTGGCGAGCGCGAAGATGATCGGCTTGGCCGCCATCGAGCGGACCATGTCCGGCTTGAGCACGCCCGCCGCCGACAGGCCGAGGAAGATGTCCGCGCCGGCGATCACCTCGGCGAGCGTGCGCAGCCCGGTCGGCTGTGCGTAGACGATCTTGTCGTCGTCCATCAGCTCGGTGCGGCCGCGCCAGACGACGCCGGCGAGATCGGTGACCCAGATGTTCTCGCGCCGGATGCCGAGCTGCACGAGCAGGCCGAGGCAGGCGAGCGCGGCGGCGCCGGCGCCCGACGTGACGAGCTTGACGTCCTCGATCCGCTTGCCGCTCACCCTGAGCGCGTTCAGCACGCCGGCGCCGACGACGATCGCGGTGCCGTGCTGGTCGTCGTGGAAGACCGGGATGCGCATCCGCGAGCGCAGCGCCCGCTCGACGTAGAAGCAGTCCGGCGCCTTGATGTCCTCGAGGTTGATCCCGCCGAACGTCGGCTCGAGCGCCGCGATGAGGTCGATCAGCTTGTCGAGGTTCTTCTCGTTGACCTCGATGTCGAAGACGTCGATGCCGGCGAACTTCTTGAACAGCACGCCCTTGCCTTCCATCACCGGCTTGGCGGCGAGCGGGCCGATGTCGCCGAGCCCGAGCACCGCGGTGCCGTTGGTGATGACGGCGACGAGGTTGCCGCGCGACGTGAAGCGGAACGCGTTCGCCGGATCGGCGACGATCTCCTCGCACGCTGCGGCGACGCCCGGCGAGTACGCGAGCGCGAGGTCGTGCTGGTTGATGAGCTGCTTGGTCGCCGCGATCGCGACCTTGCCGGGCGTCGGGAACTCGTGGTAGTCGAGCGCGGCGCGGCGCAGCTCGGCGGACTTCGGCTCGGAGTTCGGCATGGGTCGCTCGGTGGATGGCCCGCGGGCGCCGGTGATCATTGCAGAGTTGCCGCGCGCTTGCGAACCGGAGGTTCCCCGTCCCGCTCCGGCCGCGGACGGGCACGGATAATCGTCCGACCATGGCCGACCTCGGCGAGTTCGAGCTCATCGATCGCTTCTTCACGCGGCCGACGAGCCGCGCGACGCTCGGCGTCGGCGACGACTGCGCGCTGCTGCAGCCGGCCGCCGGAACGACGGTCGCGGTCTCGACGGACATGCTCGTCGAAGGCCGCCACTTCCTCTCCACCGTCGCTCCCGAGCGGCTCGGCCACAAGGCGCTCGCCGTCAGCCTGAGCGACCTCGCGGCGTGCGGCGCGCGGCCGCTCGCGTTCACGCTCGCGCTCGCGCTGCCGCGCGCCGAAGAGGCGTTCCTCGCCGGCTTCGCGCGCGGCCTGCTCGCGCTGGCCGACCGCGAGGCGTGCGAGCTCGTCGGCGGCGACACGACGCGCGGCCCGCTCGCGATCTGCATCACGGCCTTCGGCGAGCTGCCGATCGGCTCGGCGCTGCTGCGCTCGGGCGCGCGGCCGGGCGACGAGCTCTACGTCAGCGGAACGCTCGGCGACGCGCGCCTCGCGCTCGAGGCGTTTCGCGGCAACGTCTCTCTCGCCGAGGCGGCGTTTCGTCATGCCCGGCAGGCGATGGAGATGCCGACGCCGCGCAACGCGCTGGGAATTCGGCTGCGCGGCATCGCGACGAGCGCGATCGACGTTTCCGACGGTCTCGTCGGCGACCTCGGCCACATCCTGCGCCGCTCCGGAGTCGGCGCCTGTCTCGACGTCGACGCGCTGCCGAAGAGCGCCGTGCTCGCCGCCCAGCCGCTCGCGCTGCAGCGGCAATGCCTGCTCGCCGGCGGCGACGACTACGAGCTCGTCTTCACCGCGCTGCCGTCGCGCCGCGACGCGGTGGCTGCGGCCGCGGCCGCCGCCGGCGTCGCAGTGACGCGGATCGGCCGCATCGAGGCCGGCAGCGCGCTTCGCCTCGTCGATCGCGACGGCACCGCGGTCGAGAGCAGCTTCGCGTCGTTCGACCACTTCCGCAGCTGAGCGCTACGCGATGGCCGAGCCCGCGCTGCACCGTCCGCTCGCCGGCGTCGGCCGCCGCCCGAACTGGCGCTTCGTCGTCTCGCATCCGGCGCACGCGATCGCGCTCGGCTTCGGCAGCGGGCTCGTGCCGATCGCCGCCGGAACGTCGGGGACGCTCTTTGCGTGGATCACGTACGACCTGTTGCTCGCCGCCTTGAGCGACGCCGCGATCGCGCTCGTCCTCGTCGTCGCATTCTTCGTCGGCTGGTGGGCGTGCACGGTGAGCGCTCGCCATCTCGACCAGACCGATCCGCCGGCGATCGTCTGGGACGAAGTCGTCGCGTTCTGGCTCGTCCTCTGGCTCGTGATGCCGGCGTCGTGGAGCGCGCAGACGGTCGCGTTCGTCCTCTTTCGCGTCTTCGACGCCGCCAAGCCGGGGCCGGTCGCGTGGGCCGACCAGCGCTTCAAGGGCCGGCGCAGCGCGCCGATCGGCTGGGCGCAGGGCTTCGGCATCCTCTTCGACGACCTCGTCGCCGCGCTCTGCACGCTCGTCGTCGTCGCGGTGTGGCGGTTCGTGTGAGCGAAGAAGACAGAGCGACCGCGGCTCTCGTCGCGCGGCTCGCCGACGCGCTCGTCGCGCGCGGCGCGACCGTCGCGACGGCCGAGTCGTGCACCGGCGGCCTCGTCGCCGCCGCGTGCACCGCGCGCGCCGGCTCGAGCGCGTGGTTCGAACGCGGCGTCGTCACCTACTCGAACGCCGCCAAGACCGAGCTGCTCGGCGTCCCCGCCGCAGCGATCGCTGCGCACGGCGCCGTCAGCGCCGAGGTCGCATGCGCGATGGCCGAAGGCGCGATCGCGCGGACGCCGGCGACCTACGCGGTCGCCGTCACCGGAATCGCCGGCCCCGACGGCGGCTCGGCGACGAAGCCGGTCGGCACCGTCTGGATCGCGACGTGCGCGCGCGGCGGCGGCGGCGAGGCGGTGCTGCTGCAGGCGAGCGGCGACCGCGCCGCCGTGCGCGCGCAGTCGGTCGTGCGTGCGCTCGAGCGGCTGCTCGCACGCGTCGAGGCGTCGCCTACGCCGTGAGCGCCATGCGCGCGATCGGTTTCGCGCCGACGCGCGCGGTCTCCTCGGCGAGCATGAGGACGAGCCGCTTCAGCGCTTCCCACGGATCGAGCGGCCAGTCGGGATGCTTGATGCCCTTGACGAGGCCGTCGCAGACGTGCGCCGCGTCGAGCAGGTGCGCGATCGCCGACTCGCCGATCAGCGTCACCGCGCGCTCGAAGACGCGCTCCTTCGCGCCCCAGACGCGCGCTTCGCGCAATGCGAGCGGCAGCGGCCGGCCGGCGGCGAGCGCGTCCTTGACGCGCTTCAGCCCGCGGATGTCCTCGGCGATCGTCCAGTGCACGAGCACCGCCGCCTCGCCGGCACCGCGCAGCCCCTCGAGCATGCGCAGCGCGCGCGCCGCCTGGCCGGCGAGCACCGCCTCGCCGAGACGGAAGACGTCGTAGCGCGCGACGTTGAGGACCGCGGTCTCGATCTGCTCGAACGCGATCTCGCCCGGCGGATAGAGGAGCGCGAGCTTCTGGATCTCCTGGTGCGCGGCCAGGAGGTTGCCCTCGACGCGGTCGGCGAAGAAGGCGAGCGCGCGCTGGCCTTCGGCGCCGGCGGCGACGTGCTGGCCCTGCGCTGCGAGGCGCTCGGCGATCCAGCGCGGCAGCGCCTGACGCTCGACCGCATCGACGCGCAGCGTGACGCCGGCGCGGTCGAGCGCGGCGAACCACGCGCTCGACTGCTGCGTGCGGTCGAGCCGCGGCAACTGGACGAGCGTGACGACGTCGCGACCGTCGCCGGCGAGCTCGCAGTAGCGCTGGAGCGCCTCCGAGCCCTCCTTGCCGGGCTTGCCCGACGGAATCCGGATCTCGATCAGCTGGCGATCGGCGAAGAGGCTGAGCGCCTGCGACGCGCCGAGCAGCGCGCTCCAGTCGAAGTGCGCGCCTTGCACGGTGTGGACCTGCCGTTCGCTGCAGCCGGCGGCGCGCGCCGCGGCGCGGATCGCGTCGGCGGCTTCCTGCGCGAGGAGGGGCTCGTCGCCCCAGACGGTGTAGACCGGGCGCAGCTCGCGCCCGAGGTGCGCGGCGAGTCGGTCGAGCGAGATCTGCATCGCGTTCCCCTAGGCCGTCCGCACCGAAGCGAGCCGGCGCAGCACCTGCGAGACGATGTCGTTCTGCATCGCGCGGTAGAGGAACGCCTCTTCCTGCTCCTTGCCGAGCGCGGCGGTCTCGGTGTAGGTGAGCGAGCGCGTCAGCAGGATCTCGCTGTCCGGGATCAGCACCTTGCCGGTCGGATCGAGGAGGCGGAACGCGAAGCGCAATCGCAGCTCGAACTCGCGGATCTGGTTGGCGGCGGTCTGCGCGACGACGACCTTCTCGCGCGACTCGGTGATCGCCTGCAGCACCGCCTGCGCGCCCTGCCCGGCCTCGACGACGCGCGTCGTCGTGCTCGCGTCGATGCTCGACTTCAGCTCGGCGGCGAGCGGCGAGCGCGTCGCGAAGCCCGAGAGCTGGATCTTGGTGAAATTGAGCGCCGGCGGGCGCTTCAGCTCGAAGCCGCAGCCGGCGAGAGCGGCTGCGGCGGCGAGCAGGAAGCGTCGTCGCATCGTCCGGCGGGCCCTTCGTCTAGACGACGATGTTGACGAGGCGCCCGGGGATCACGACGACGCGCTTGACCTCGCGCCCTTCGCCGAACTTCGCGAGCTCGGGCGTCGCGAGTGCCGCCTTCTCGATCGCCGCCTTGTCGGCGGCGGCCGCGACGCGGAGCGACCCGCGCAGCTTGCCGTTGATCTGCAGCACGAGCTCGACCTCGTCCTGGACCAGCGCCGCCTCGTCGACCGCGGGCCACGGCGCATCGAGCAGGCCGCCGTGCCCGGCGGCGAAGCCGAGCTCGTTCCACAGCGCCCACGTCGTGTGCGGGCACACCGGATAGAGCACGCGCAGCAGGATTCCGGTGCCTTCGCGCAGCGCCGCCGGCGCGACCGCGGCGCCGCCGGCGTGCGCCTCGAGCGCGTTGAGCAGCTTCATCGCGCCCGAGACGACGGTGTTGTATTGCATCCGCTCGTAGTCGTAGCTGACCTGGCGGAGCACCGAGTGGATCTCGTGACGCAGCGCCGGCGCGGCGCCGCGCACCGACTTGCGCGCCGGTGCGGAGTCGATCGTCTCGGCGTTCTTGGCGGCGAACTTCCAGAGCCGGCGCAGGAAGCGGTGCGCGCCTTCGACGCCGGCGTTGCTCCATTCGAGCGTCTGCTCGGGCGGCGAGGCGAACATCACGAACAGCCGCGCGGTGTCGGCGCCGTAGCGGTCGATCAGCTCCTGCGGATCGACGCCGTTGCGCTCGGTCTTGCCCATCTTCAGCATGCCGCGATAGAGGACCTCGGTGCCATCGGCGAGGACACCGCGACGCGTGGCCTCTGGCAGCGGGCTCGAAGAGCCCGGCCCCTCCCTCTCGGAGGGAGGGATTGGGGAGGAAGCAATCCTGTCGCCCGCGGGCGAAGTCACGCCGACAGGCGTGACTTCGTCCGGCGGGAAGTATTCGACGCCGCCCTGCGGAGTTTCGCGCGCCCAGACGTGGTTGAGCACCATCCCCTGTGTCAGCAGCTTCGTGAACGGCTCGTCGATCGAGACGAGCTTCATGTCGCGCATCACCTTGGTCCAGAAGCGCGCGTAGAGCAGGTGCAGGATCGCGTGCTCGATGCCGCCGATGTACTGGTCCATCGGCATCCAGTACTTCGTTCCGGCGCCGACCATCGCGTCGTCGAGCTTGGGGTCGCAGTAGCGCATGAAGTACCACGCGCTGTCGACGAAGGTGTCCATCGTGTCGGTCTCGCGCCGCGCCTGGCGGCGGCACTTCGGACACGCGACGTCGATGAAGGCGTGGTTCCTGACGAGCGGGTTGCCCGAGCCGTCGGGAATGAGGTCCTCGGGCAGGACGACCGGAAGGTCGCGCTCGGGCACCGGCACGACGCCGCACGCATCGCAGTGGATGATCGGGATCGGCGTTCCCCAGTAGCGCTGGCGGCTGATCCCCCAGTCGCGCAGCCGCCACGTCGTCTGCTTGCCGCCGAGGCCGCGGTGCTCGAGCGCGGCGGCGACGGCGGCGACCGCGACCTCGTACGTCATGCCGCTGTAGATGTCGGAGTTGACGGTGACGCTGCACGTCGTGTCGGCGTACCAGTCCTGCCAGCGGTCGTACGAGAACTCCTCGCCGTCGACGTGGATGACCTGCAGCATGTCGATGCCGTACTGGCGCGCGAACTCGAAGTCGCGCTCGTCGTGCGCCGGCACGCCCATCACCGCGCCGTCGCCGTAGCCCATCAGCACGTAGTTGCCGATCCAGAGCGGGATCTTCTCGTGGCTGAGCGGATGCTCGACGACGAGCCCGGTGTCGATGCCGCGCTTCGCCTGCGTCGCGAGCTCGGCCTCGGTGGTGCCGCCGACCTTGCACGACTCGATGAACGCCGCGACCGCGGCGCTCTTCTCGGCGGCGCGCAGCGCGAGCGGGTGCTCGGGCGCGACCGCGCAGAACGTCACGCCCATGATCGTGTCGGCGCGCGTCGTGAAGACGTAGAGCCGCCCGCCGCCGATCAGCTTGCCGTCGCCGTCGCGGATGTCGTGGAGGAACGCGAAGCGGACGCCCTCGCTCTTGCCGAGCCAGTGCTCCTGCATCACCTTGACGCGCTCGGGCCAGCCGGGCAGTCCGGTCTGGACGCACTCGAGCAGCTCCTCGGCGTACTGCGTGATCTTCAGGTAGTAGCCGGGGATCTCGCGCTTCTCGACGAGCGCGCCCGAGCGCCAGCCGCGCCCCTCGATGACCTGCTCGTTGGCGAGCACGGTCTGGTCGACCGGGTCCCAGTTGACGACCTGGGTGCGCCGCTCGGCGATGCCGGCCTGCAGCATCTTCAGGAACAGCCACTGGTTCCAGCGGTAGTACGACGGGTCGCACGTCGCGATCTCGCGGCTCCAGTCGATCGCCAGGCCGAGCGCCTGCATCTGCCCCTTCATCGCGGCGATGTTCTCGCGCGTCCAGCGCGCCGGCGGCACGTTGTTCTTGATCGCCGCGTTCTCGGCCGGCAGGCCGAACGCGTCCCAGCCCATCGGCATCAGCACGTTCATGCCGGTCATGCGCAGGTGGCGCGCCAGCATGTCGTTGATCGTGTAATTGCGCACGTGCCCCATGTGCAGCCGCCCGCTCGGGTACGGCAGCATCGAGCAGGCGTAGTACTTGGGCCGCGCCGGATCCTCGCGGACGCGATACGCGTCGGCCTCCGCCCAAGCGCGCTGCGCTGCCTGTTCGACGTCGTGGGGAGCGAAATCGGCCTTCATGCGAGTGCGATGCGGCAAGCAGGCATCGATCGATTATAGAAACGCACCTCGCGAAGCACGTCGGCATTGCGCGACGCGATCCTCTCGCCAGGGGACGGCGCCGGCATCGGCGGCGCCCGTGGCGCTACTTCTCGGGCTCGGCGACGAAGCCGATCCGCGTCAGCCCGGCCTTCTGCACGACGCCGATCAGCTCGGCGACGCGGCCGTACGGCACCGCCTTGTCGGCGCGCAGCTGGACCTCGGTCTGCGGATTGCGCCTGGCGGCCGCAGCGACGCGCTCGGCGAATGTCGTCGCGTCGACCGCCTCGTCGCCCCAGAACGTGCGGCCGTCGCGGTCGAGCGCGACGCTGACGAAGAGCGGCGTGTCGCTCGCCTGCGCGGCGTCGGTGCGCGGCAGGTCGAGCTTGAGGCTCGACGTCATCAGCGGCGCCGTGATCATGAAGATGACGAGCAGCACGAGCATGACGTCGATCAGCGGCGTCATGTTGATGTCGCTCATCGGCTGCGCGCCGGGGTTGCGCTCGAGGCGGCCGAACGCCATCTCAACGAGGTCCGGTCGGGCGCCGGGCCGTTCCCAAGCCCGACCGCGCCTCCTCGGGGGGCAGCGAACGAAGTGAGGCGCCAACGGGCTTCATTGCTTGACGATCATCTCGCGCAGGTCGTGGGCGAAGCCTTCGAGCTCGGCCTCGCTCGCCGCCACGCGCTTGCCGAACACGTTGTACGCGAGCACCGCCGGGATCGCGACCGCGAGGCCCGCCGCGGTCATGACGAGCGACTCGCCGACCGGCCCGGAGACGCGCTCGATCGTGATCGTTCCCGCCGCCGAGATGCTGACGAGCGCGTGGTAGATGCCCCAGACGGTGCCGAAGAGGCCGATGAAGGGCGCGGTGCTGCCGATCGACGCGAGCAGCACCTGGCCGAACTGGAGCTGGCCCAGGACGCGGTGCAGCGCGTCGCGCAGCCGCCGCGTCAGCTGCGACTCGACCTGGCCGTGCGATTCGAGCGTGCCGGCCGGCGGCGCGGCGAGCGCGGCGTCGACGAGCGGGGCGAGGACGCGCTCGCGGTCGAAGGCGACGAGCTGGCTGCGCCCGTCGGCGAGCGACGGCGCCGCCCAGAACGCCGGCACCGCGCGCTGCAGGTCGACCTGGACGCGGCGCAGCAGCCAGCCCTTCCAGAAGATGACGACCCACGCGCTCACCGACATGAGCAGCAGCAGCACGGCGACGCTGCGCGTGATCGCGTCGCCCTGGTCCCAGAACTGCGCGAAGCCGCTGCCGATCATCGGCCGCCCGCGAGGCCGAGCACCTCGTCCATGCCGAAGAGGCCCGATCGCTTGCCGAGGACGAAGCGCGCTGCGCGGAGGCTCCCCTCGGCGTAGGTCGCGCGGCTCGACGAGCGGTGGGTGATCTCGATGCGCTCGCCGTTGCCGGCGAAGAGCACCGTGTGGTCGCCGACGATGTCGCCACCGCGCAGCGACGCGAAGCCGATCGAGCCGGGCTTGCGCTCGCCGTTGCGGTCGTACGCGGCGACGGCGTCGAGCGACTTGCCCTGCGCTGCGGCGACGACCTCGCCCATCTTCAGCGCGGTGCCGCTCGGCGCGTCGACCTTCATGCGGTGGTGCGTCTCGACGATCTCGACGTCGAAGCCTTCGGCGAGCGCGCGGCCGGCGACGTCGAGGAGCTTGAGCACGACGTTGACGCCGACGCTCATGTTGGGCGCGAGGACGATCGCGATGTGCTCGGCGTGCGCGGCGATCGCGCGCTTCTGCGCGGCGTCGAACCCGGTCGTGCCGACGACCGCGGCGACGCCGAGCTCGCGGCAGAGCGCGAGGTGGGCGAGCGTGCCTTCGGGGCGCGTGAAGTCGATCAGCACCTCGCTCGCAGCGATCGCCGCGCGGGCGTCGCCGGTGACGGCGACGCCGCTCGGCCGGCCGAGGAACGCGGTCGCGTCGCTGC
>DASSRF010000120.1:0-5349 GCA_035701945.1 Caldimonas sp.
TGCCGTGGCGCATCTGCGCCGGCGAGCAGCGGAGCGCAGCGAGCGGAAGTCCGCGCAGCGGACCGGCGAGAAGCCCCCATGCGCAGGCCCGTTCAGGGCCGGAGCGAGCGGCATCGCAGCCGCCCTCGCGGAGCGAGCAGCGCAGCGCACCCTCGGCTTTGCCGAGGGCGGCGCAGCTGCGCCGCGGCAGGCCGCCGCCCTCGCGACGCGCTCGGTCGCCGACCCGACGAGGAGCTGAACAGATGGCAGGCGACGCCAAGAAGCTCCAGCCGATCATCATCAAGCGCGTCCGCAAGGGCGGCCACAACAAGCACGGCGGCGCCTGGAAGATCGCGTACGCCGATTTCGTGACGGCGATGATGGCGTTCTTCCTCCTGATGTGGCTGCTCGGCTCGACGACCGAGGGCGACAAGAAGGGCATCGCCGACTTCTTCAACGCGCCGCTCAAGGTCGCGCTGCTCGGCGGCAGCGGTGCGGGCGATTCGTCGCACGTCGTCCGCGGCGGCGGCCAGGACCTGTCGCGAACGACCGGCCAGGTCAAGGAGGGCGACGTTCCGTCGAAGCGCAAGCTCCTCAACATCAAGTCGCTCGAGGCCGAGCAGAGGCGCGCCGAGGTCACCCGCCTCGAGGCGCTGAAGAAGAAGGTCGAGGAGGCGATCGCGGGCAGCCCGAAGCTCGCCGCGATGCGCTCGCAGATCCGCCTCGACATGACGCGCGACGGCCTGCGCATCCAGATCGTCGACGAGCAGAACCGGCCGATGTTCGACAGCGGCAGCGCGATCGTGAAGCCGTACATGCGCGAGCTGCTGAGGGAGATCGGCCACGTCCTGCAGGACGTGCCGAACCGGATCACGCTCGAAGGCCACACCGACGCGCAGCCGTACTCGGGCGGCGACCGCGGCTACAGCAACTGGGAGCTCTCGAGCGACCGCGCCAACGCGTCGCGGCGCGAGATCGTCGCCGGCGGCTTGCCCGAGGACCGCATGCTCCTCGTCCAGGGGCTCGCGTCGAGCAACCTCTTCGTCCCCGCCGAGCCGGCGAACCCGATGAACCGGCGGATCAGCATCATCGTCATGAACCGCGACGCCGAGGACCGGCTGCTGAAGCTCCTCCCGAGCCAGGGCGAGGGCGAGGCGCAGACGGGGCCCGGCGACGGCGCGGCGGCCGCGGGGCCGCGCTGAGCGACGGCGCCCTGGATGCGCGCGCTCGTCGTCGACGACTTCATCACGATGCGCCGCGTCGTGCGCAGCCTGCTGCGCGAGACCGGCTTCGCCGACGCCGACATCGTCGAGGCGGCGAACGGCGCCGCTGCGCTCGACCGCCTGCGCGACGAGACGTTCGACGTCGTCGTCACCGACGTCGAGATGCCGACGCTCGGTGGCCTCGAGCTGCTGTCGGCGATCCGCCGCGACGCGCGCTGGCGGCATCTGCCGGTGCTGATGGTGACCGCCGAGGCGAGGAAGGACGAGATCGTTCGCTGCACGCAGGCGGGAGCGACCGCGTACCTCGTCAAGCCGTTCGCGCGCTCGGTGCTCGAGGAAAAGCTCCGCTCGGCGCTGCCGGGCGCGTTCGCGTCGAACGACCGGTCATCCTGACATCGGGGGATTTGCGGCCGCGCGCCGCCGCAGCCATGGTCCTTCGCCGGTGAACGCGCTCTTGTCGCGCGGCACGTGGTCGCATCCGCGCAGCGCCGAGCGTGACGAATGCACGCTTGCGGCGGCAGCGAAATGGCCGCCGATCGAGCCCCTTATCGCGCTCAAGTTCGCGATCGGCCTCGGAACAATTCCCGCATGGCCGCGAGCTCCGCACAGGACAGGAACCTCCCCGCGTCTGCGCGCAAGCTCGAGAAGGCGCGCGCCGAAGGCCAGGTCGTCCGCTCGCGCGACCTCTCGCATTTCGCCGCGATCGCCGGTGGCGGCGCCGCGATCGCGCTCGTCGCGCCGACCGCCGCCGGCTGGCTGAGGGACGCGCTCGCGCGCTCGCTGAGTTTCGACGGCGCGCACGCGCTGCGCGCCGACGCGATGGCGGTCGGCCTCGCCGGCTGGGCGCAGACGCTGCTCTGGGCGGTCGTTCCGTTCGGTCTCGCGCTGGCTGCGCTCGCCATCGCCGCTGCGCTCGCCGCGGGCGGCTGGACGTGGACGACGAAACCGCTCGCGCCGCGCTTCTCGGTCCTCGACCCGCTCGCCGGCATCGGCCGCGTCTTCTCGCGCAAGCAGGCGGTCGACGCGGCGAAGGCGAGCGCGCTCGCGCTCGTCCTCGGCACGATCGGCGGCTTCTGGCTCGCCGGCCACGTCAGCGACCTCGTCGGCGTCCACGCGCTGCCGCTGCCGGCGGCGATCGGCGACGCGAGCGCGACGCTCGCCGCCGGGATGGCGCTCGTCCTGCTCGCGCTCGCCGCGTTCGCGGCGATCGACGTGCCGCTGCAGAAGCGCATGTTCGCCGAGCGGATGAAGATGAGCCACCAGGAGCTCAGGCAGGAGCACAAGGAGCTCGACGGCAACGCCGAGGTCAAGGGCAAGGTCCGCGCGCGCATGCGCGAGATGACGCGGCGCCGGATGATGGCCGCGGTGCCGAAGGCCGACCTCGTCGTCATGAACCCGACGCACTACGCGGTCGCGCTCAAGTACGACGACCGGACGATGACCGCGCCGCGCGTCGTCGCCAAGGGGCGCGACCTGATCGCGCTCAGGATCCGCGACCTCGCCGAGGAGGCGAGCGTGCCGGTGCTCGAGACGCCGGTGCTCGCGCGCGCGCTCTACGCCCACGCCGAGCTCGACCGCGAGATCCCTGCGGCGCTGTTCGCCGCCGTCGCCCAGGTGCTCGCCTACGTCTACCAGCTGCGCGCCGCGCTGCGCGGCCAGGTGCCGATGCCGGGAGCGCTGCCCGCGATCGACGTTCCTGCCGGGCTCGACCCGCACGCCGCTCCAGCGCACTGACGCCGAAGGCACCGCATGAACCCGCTGATCCAGCAGCTGCAGCAATGGCTCGGGCCGAACGCCAAGGCGATCCGCGCGCTGATGGCGCCGCTCGTCGTCGTGATGATCCTCGCGATGATGGTGCTGCCCCTGGCGCCGTTCGTCCTCGACCTGCTCTTCACCTTCAACATCGCGATGGCGCTGATGGTGATGATGGTCGCGGCGTACATGGTGCGGCCGCTCGACTTCGCCGCCTTTCCGGCGGTGATCCTGCTGACGACGCTGCTGCGCCTGTCGCTCAACGTCGCCTCGACGCGGATCGTGCTCCTCGACGGCCACACCGGCTCGGCGGCGGCGGGCAAGGTGATCGAGTCGTTCGGCCACTTCCTGATCGGCGGCAACTTCGCGGTTGGCCTGATCGTCTTCGCGATCCTCGTCGTCATCAACTTCGTCGTCGTCACCAAGGGCGCCGAGCGGATCGCCGAGGTCGGCGCGCGCTTCACGCTCGACGCGATGCCCGGCAAGCAGATGGCGATCGACGCCGACATGAACGCCGGCCTGATCGACGAGAAGGAGGCCAAGCGCCGCCGCGCCGAGGTCGGCGACGAGGCCGAGTTCTTCGGCTCGATGGACGGCGCGTCGAAGTACGTCCGCGGCGACGCGATGGCGGGCCTGCTGATCCTCTTCATCAACATCGTCGGCGGCTTCGTCATCGGCGTCGCGCAGCACGGCCTGACGGCATCACAGGCCGCCGACAGCTACATCCTGCTCGCCGTCGGCGACGCGCTCGTCGCGCAGATCCCGGCGCTGCTGATCTCGGTCGCGGCGGCGATGGTCGTCTCGCGCGTCGGCAAGGAGCACGACGTCGGCAGCCAGATCACCAGGCAGGTCTTTTCGTCGCCGCGCTCGCTCGCGGTCGTCGGCGGCGTTCTCGCCGTGCTCGGCGCGATCCCGGGAATGCCGCACGTCGTCTTCCTCGCCATCGCCGGCGCGCTCGGCTGGGGCGCGTGGCTGCTGCACCAGCGCCAGCTCAGGGCGTTGAACGCGCCGAAGCCGGCGCCGCCGCCGCTCGAGGCGAACGCCGAGGCGACGTGGGACGACCTGCAGCCGGTCGACACGCTCGGCCTCGAGGTCGGCTACCGCCTGATCGCGCTCGTCGACAAGCAGCGCCAGGGCGACCTGCTCGCGCGCATCAAGGGCGTGCGGCGCAAGTTCGCGCAGGACGTCGGCTTCCTGCCGCCGCCGGTGCACATCCGCGACAACCTCGAGCTCAAGCCGAGCACGTACCGCCTGACGCTGCGCGGTGCCGTCGTCGGCGAAGGCGAGGCGTATCCGGGCATGTGGCTCGCGATCAACCCGGGCGGCGCGACGACGCCGCTGATCGGCACCGCGACGACCGACCCGGCGTTCGGCCTGCCCGCGATCTGGATCGAGGAGCGCCAGCGCGAAGCCGCGCAGATGGCGGGGTTCACCGTCGTTGATTGCTCGACCGTGATCGCGACCCACCTCTCACACTTGATGCAGCTCCATGCCGCGAAGCTGCTCGGCCGCGTCGAGACGCAGCAGCTCGTCGAGCACGTGACCAAGCTCGCCCCCAAGCTGATGGAAGACGTGATCCCGAAGATGGTCGGCATCGCTGCGCTGCAGAAGGTGCTGCAGCTGCTGCTCGAGGAAGGCGTGCACATCCGCGACATGCGCTCGATCGTCGAGTGCCTCGCCGAGTACGCCGCGACGGTCACCGACCCGGCCGAGCTGGCGCGGCGGATCCGCGTCCATCTCGCGCCGTCGATCGTGCAGCAGATCTACGGGCCGACCAAGGAGCTCGACGTCATCGCGCTCGAGCCCGAGCTCGAGCGGATGGTCACGCAGGCGCTCGGCTCGCCGCACGGCGCGGCGCTCGATCCCGGCGTCGCCGACGTGCTCGCGAAGAGCGCCGCCGACTCGGCGCGCCGCCAGGAGGACCTCGGCCATCCGGCGTGCCTGCTCGTCCCCGACCCGATCCGCGCGCCGATGGCGCGCCTGCTCAAGCGCGCCGCGCCGCGCCTGAAGGTGCTCTCGCACAGCGAGATCCCTGAGACCCATTCGATCCGCATCGGCTCGATCATCGGAGCAACCCCGTGAATGTGAAACGCTTCACCGCGCGCACGTCGCGCGAAGCCCTGCGCCTCGTTCGCGAGGCGCTCGGCGACG
Source organism: Caldimonas sp. (assembly GCA_035701945.1). Taxonomy (GTDB): domain Bacteria; phylum Pseudomonadota; class Gammaproteobacteria; order Burkholderiales; family Burkholderiaceae_C; genus Schlegelella_A. Next base: position 5,106 of record DASSRF010000120.1, read on the forward strand.
ACGCCGTCGTCGTTTCGACCAAGCCGAGCGCCGGCGGCGTCGAGGTCGTCGCGATGCCGCCGGAGACGATCGGGCGTCTCGAAGCGATGTCGAGCGAGCCGGCCGCTGCCGAGCCGGCGCCCGCGCTCGCCGCGACCAGCGCTGCCGACGACGCCGAGCGGCTGTCGATGAGCACGCTGTCGTTCCAGGACTACGTGCGCACCCGCATGCTGAGGCGCCGGCAGGCGTCGCTCGCTGCAAGCGT
>DASSRF010000121.1:0-2008 GCA_035701945.1 Caldimonas sp.
CTCGATCCGGCACTGCGCGCCTGAGGCGCGACGCGCGGCGAAGCAGCCGGCGCCGGCGAACGCGCCGCGCGCGCGTAGGAGCGCACCGCGTCGCCGCCGAGCGGAGCACGGCGACGTCCGTCGCCGCCCTACGCTCGCAGGCCGTGCTGTCCGCCCGCGTCATGTCGCCACCCGCCCTCGCCTCTTCGCGCGCTCGGCTGCGCCGCGTGCCGTGCGCCGTCGCAGCGGCTGCCGCGATCGCAGCGCCGTGCGCTGCGGCGACCGCGGACGAGCCGACTCGGGCTGCGGCCGCGGCGAGCGCGCCCGCGGCAGGTGCTTCGGCGCCGAGCCCGGGGCTCGGCGCTGCGCGCAAGATGCCGTCGCAGCCGATCGACTACGCGCTGCCGGCGCTCGAGATCGTCGGCTTCGACTTCCTGCTCAACCGCGCCAACTACCACTTCGGCAGCAACAAGGAGGACTACCACGTCACGATCGCGTCGATCCGCCACAACCTGCGCAGCAGCTGGGGGACCGACGACGACCCGTTCGACATCAACCAGCTCGCGCACCCGTACCAGGGGTCGATCTACTACGGCTTCGCGCGCTCGGCGGGATTCAGCTACTGGGAGTCGGCGGCGTACACGTTCGCCGGCAGCGCGTTCTGGGAGATCTTCGGCGAGACGACGCACCCGTCGCGCAACGACCAGGTCGCGAGCGGCATCGGCGGCACCTTCCTCGGCGAGGCGCTGTACCGCATGTCGAACCTCGTCCTCGAGCACGGCGGCGGGCTGCCGCGCTTCTGGCGCGAAGTCGCTGCGGCGGCGATCGCACCCTCGGCGAGCTTCAACCGACTCGTGTTCAGCGACCGCTACGGAGCGGTCTTCTCGAGCGGCGGCGCGGCGTACTACAGCCGGCTCGGCGTCGGCTACGCGCGCAGCATCCACGACGACACGACCGGATCCGACCACGTCCACGGCAACGAGGCGCAGGTCGACTTCTCGATCGACTACGGCCTGCCTGGCGCCAAGGACTACGACTACCGGCGGCCGTTCGACCAGTTCGCGTTCCAGGCGACGGCGTCGAGCGCGAACGGCTTCGAGAACGTGCTGACGCGCGGCCTCCTGGTCGGCAAGGCTTACGAGGTCGGGCCGTCGTACCGCGGCGTCTGGGGCGTCTACGGCAGCTACGACTACATCGCGCCGCAGACGTTTCGCGTCTCGACGACCGCGCTCTCGCTCGGCACGACCGGCCACTGGTGGCTCGCGCGCGACTGGTCGCTCGAAGGCAGCGGCCTCGCCGGCGTCGGCTACACCGCGGTCGGCAGCGCCCGCGGCGCGACGAGCGACCGCGACTACAACTACGGCGTCACGCCGCAGGCGCTGCTCGCGCTGCGCCTGACGCACGCCGACCGCTTCGCGCTCGACGTCACCGGCCGCGAGTACTTCGTCAGCAAGGTCGCGTCGGGAACGAGCGGCGGCCACGACAACATCGTCCGCCTCGACGCCGCGCTGACGTGGCGGCTGCAAAAGCAGCACGCGGTGTCGATCCGCTACATCGGCAACCGCCGCGACGCGAGCTTCCCCGGCGGGCCGGACCTCAAGCAGGTCCGCAACACGATCGGCATCTACTACACGCTGCTCGGCCAGGACCGCTTCGGCGGCGTCGACTGGCGCTGAACGCCGCGCGCCGAAGGCTCAGACGACGAGCCGACCGGCGACGAGATGGAGCCGACGGTCGCAGCGCTCGGCGAGCGACTCGTCGTGGGTGACGAGGACGAACGCGGTCGCGCGGCTCTTCGTGAGCTCGAGCATGCGGTCGAAGACGCCGGCCGCGGTGACGCGGTCGAGGTTGCCGGTCGGCTCGTCGGCGAGGACGCAGTCGGGCTCGCCCGCCATCGCGCGCGCGATCGCGACGCGCTGGCGCTCGCCGCCCGAGAGCTGCGACGGCAGATGATGGAGCCGCTCGGAGAGGCCGAGCCGCCCGAGCAGCGCCCGCGCCTTGTCGTGGAGCGCCCCGCGGTTCCCCAGCC
>DASSRF010000122.1:0-3118 GCA_035701945.1 Caldimonas sp.
TCGAGGCCCGAGATGAAGACGCAGTCGAACTCGAGCCCCTTCGCCGAGTGGATCGTCATCAGCTGGACCGCGTCCTCCCCCGCCTGCGCCTGGGTGTCGCCGGCTTCCAAAGCGGCGTGGGTGAGGAACGCCTCGCGCGGCGACATCACGACGCCGGTGTCCGCATCCGCGGCCACCGGCGGGCCGGTGACAGGATTGCTCCCACCCCATGCCCCGCCCTCCCCGAGGGCGGGGAGGCGCGCTGGCGCGCGCCCGGCGTCGCCTATCGGTTCGAGGCGCGCACTGGTGTCGACAGGCTCGGCACCGGGCAGGTTGAACTCGGCCTTGCCCGCCTCGCCGCGAAAGATGCCGCCGGCGCCTGCGCCGCGCTCGTCGAGCGGCAGCGCGACCGCGTCCTTGCCGAAGCCTTCCTGCGTCACGAACGACTCGGCGGCGTTGACGAGCTCCTCGAGGTTCTCGAGCCGCTCCTGGCCGTCTCGCTCGTGCTTGTAGAAGTCGACCAGCCCCGACGCCTCGAGGACGTGGACGATGATCTCGCGCAGCGTCAGGCCGCGCGTCGCGACGCGCATCGCGTCGATCCGCGCCGTGAACGACGCCAGGTTGGCGCCGCCCTTGCCGCCGACCATGCCGATGCTCTGCCAGAGGCTTCGCCCGCTCGCGCGCGCCGCGTCCTGCAGCTGCTCGATCGTGCGCGCGCCGATGCCGCGCGCCGGGAAATTCACCACGCGCAGGAAGCTCGTGTCGTCGTTCGCGTTCTCGATCAGCCGCAGGTACGCGAGCGCGTGCTTGACCTCGGCGCGCTCGAAGAAGCGGAGGCCCCCGTAGACCTTGTAAGGGACGTGCGCGTTGAAGAGCGCGCTTTCCATCACCCGGCTCTGCGCGTTGCTGCGGTAGAGCAGCGCGATCTCGCGACGCGGCATCCCCTCGCGGTGCAGCGACTGCGCCTCCTCGACGAACCACTGCGCCTCGGCGTAGTCGGACGTCGCCTCGTGGACCCGGACCGGCTCGCCCGGGCCGGCCTCGGTCCGCAGGTTCTTGCCGAGGCGGCGCGAGTTGCGCGAGATCAGCTCGTTGGCGGCGTCGAGGATGTTGCCGTACGAGCGATAGTTGCGCTCGAGCTTGACGAGGTTGCGGACGCGGTACTCGCGCTCGAACGCCGCCATGTTGCCGACCTGGGCGCCGCGAAACGCATAGATGCTCTGGTCGTCGTCGCCGACACAGAAGAGCGCGGCGCCGCGCTCGGGCGGCCCGGCGAACATCTTCAGCCACGCGTATTGCAGCCGATTGGTGTCCTGGAACTCGTCGACGAGGATGTGGCGGAAGCGCCGCTGGTAGTGCTCGCGCAAGGGCGTGTTGTCGCGCATCAGCTCGTACGTGCGCAGCAGCAGCTCGGCGAAGTCGACCACGCCCTCGCGCTGGCACTGCGCGTCGTACGCCTCGTAGACGCGGGCGAGGACGCGGCTCTGCTCGTCGCGGACCTCGATGTCCTTCGCGCGCATGCCGTCGTCCTTGGCGGCCGCGATCGACCAGGCGAGCTGCTTGGGCTGGTGGCGCTCCTCGTCGAGGTTCATCGCCTTGACGACGCGCTTGACGGCCGCGGCCTGGTCGCTCGCGTCGAGGATCTGGAAGCCCTGCGGCAGGCCGGCGATCTTCCAGTGCGCGCGCAGGAACCGGTTGCACAGGCCGTGGAACGTGCCGACCCACATCCCGCGCACCGGGATCGCGAGCATCGCGTCGAGCCGCGTCAGCATCTCCTTGGCGGCCTTGTTGGTGAACGTGACCGCGAGGACGCCGCCGGGCGAGAGCTGGCCGGTCTGGATCAGCCACGCGATGCGCGTCGTCAGCACGCGCGTCTTGCCCGAGCCGGCGCCGGCGAGGATCAGCGCCGGCTCGGCGGGAAGCGTGACGGCGGCGAGCTGTTCGGGGTTGAGGCCATCGAGGAGACGAGACGGCGCGAGTTCGCGTGCGGGAAGCATCCCGCCATTGTCCCGCAGCGTGCGATGTCCCTCGGCCGGCGCGTCAGCCGTGCCCGGGCTTGCGACGCCGCCGCGCGAGCCACATCGCGCACATGCCGCCCGCGAGCAGCAACGTGATCGGCGGCTCGGGCACCGCGCCGACCTGCGGCAGCGCGTAATCGTGGCCGCTCGCGCTCAGCACCGTCACCCCCGGAGTCGTGCTGAACACGTAGACGTGGCCGGTGTTGGCGAAGTCGGCGGTGAACGAGCCCTTGTACGCACTGCCTCTGACGTCGAGATAGCTGACGATGCCCACTGTCTGGTCGGACATCAGCTGCGTCGTGAAGCTCGTCGTCCCCGGCTGGCCGAGGCCGATGCCGAGCCACGGCGGCCCGCCGAGCGAGATCCCGACGCCGCACGCGCTGTGCGCGAAACCGTCCTGCGCGCCCGGCGTTCCCGTGCACGAGCCGACGAGCGAAACCTCGAACGTGACGTCGATCGGCTCGACGACACCGCCCGGCGCTGCGAACGAGACCGCGTCGGTGAACGAGGCCGACGCCTCGGTCAGCGCGTACGGGGGAAAAAAGCCGAACGCGCCCGAGCTCTCGCCGTACGCGAACACGTGCAGGCTGCCGGGCGACGCGCTCGCCTCGGCGTTCCACGTCATCTCGCCGGTCGGCTCCGGGCTCACCGTTCCCGACGAGGACGCGCTCGCCGACAGCACCCCGGTGTTCTCCTGGCAGCCGGTCCAGCCGCACGCCTTCGCATCGGTGCTGACGGTCTGCGCACGCGCGCCTGTGGACGCGGCGAGCGCGGCGACGGCGAGTGTCGCGGCAAGTTGCGAACGACGTTTCATGCGATCCTCCTCGCGAGCGCGTGCGACGGCACGCCACGCGGGCAGGGTGCGCCGCGCCGGGATACGGATCGGTTACGGCGCAGCCGCGCGCTGGCCGACGGCGCCGACCGCGCCGTCGCGCGTCGGCGTCGCCGCGGCGCGCAGCATCGCCGCGAGCGCCTGCGTCGACGCCGCCGGCTCGACGCCGAGGCTCTTCGCGCAGAGCGCGCGCCAGCGCTCGTAGCGCGCGAGCGCGGCGCCGTGCTCGCCGCCGTCGGCGAGCAGCTGCAGCAGCTCGCGCAGCAGATCCTCGTCGAGCGGGTCGAGC
>DASSRF010000123.1:0-15644 GCA_035701945.1 Caldimonas sp.
CGAACGGAAGCAGCATTTCTTCGGGATCTTGCGCAAAGACGTCGGACGGCTCCGTAGCCACCTGAGTCGTGCATCGACTGTCGACGCGGCGAGCGTTCGAGCGCTACTGCGCGCAAGCCCCCCTTCAGCCCCGCCCTTCGAGCAGCCCTTGGATCGAATGCGCCTGCTCGATCTCGACCAGCCGATCCACCACCCGGCAGCGAAGATGGTCTCGCACGGACGGTGGCAGAGCGGCGTGGTACGGGCGGGTCGTCTGCAGGTCGTGTCGGGCGGCATTGCCGCCGTCGGGTGCATCGACGCCGACGACGAGCACCGGCCGCGATTGGCAGGAACGATTGGCCGTGCCGCGGTGGATGGTGAGAGCCGAGCGCGCCGAGATGTCGCCCATCTGCGGCAGGCGGTATTGCGCGCGTTCTTCATAGCGCGGGTAGAGCTCCGGAGGTGGGAACATCGCGAGCTCCCGATCCGGCTGATCGAGCCCGCCGAAGTCGTCCCATTGCGTGCCCACGGCAATCTGCAACGGGCCCATCTCGGGAACGGTGTCGACCGCGGTCAAATTGAACGCCAGCGAATCGAGGCGTCGGCCGATCCGGGTCGCATCGGGCATCGGAAAGTCACGGTGCCACGGCTGGTCCTGCGCGCCCGGTCCGGGCACGTCGAAGCCGACTTCGACGACTTGGTAGTGCGGGCCGAGCACCGCCTGGCACACCGCCACGAACCAGGGGTGCGTCGCGATGTCGACGAAGCCGCGCAGCCGCTCCGGATGCACCTCGACGTAGTAGCGCTCGGGGCCGCGCGTCAGCGCCCCGTTGGGCCTGGCGCGTGCGTCGGCGAACAACCGGTCGATATCCTCCCGCATGCGCTGCGCCCACTCGCGCGAGAAGGCCCCCTTGAGCGCGATGATGCCGTCGCCGTAGAGGCCGCCCATGATGGCGGCGGGATCGTACGCGTCGCTGAGTGGCGGCATGCTGGAAACCATGGTCGGCGATGCTCGAGCTGGAGCTGAAGGGGCAAGCTGTGGGAGCCAGTCCCGCAGAAGTCTTGCACGAAAGAGAAACGGCTCACGAGACAAAGCTCGTAAGCCGTCGATGTAGCCAGAGAACTGGCGCGGCTGGCAGGATTCGAACCCACGACCCCTTGGTTCGTAGCCAAGTACTCTATCCAACTGAGCTACAGCCGCTGAGCCGGTCATTGTAGCAGCGCGGCCTTGCGCGCTCGCGCGCTCCGGAGGAGTTGCCCTCGATGCTTCGCCAGGCTCTGCCAGTCTCGATCGCGTGCCTGTTGGCATCGTCCGCGCACGCTGCGGGCGGCCACCATTCGGTCGACGACGCCGCGATCCTCGATCCCGGCCGGTGCCAGCTCGAGACCTGGCTCGAGCGCGCCGAGAGCGCAGCGGCACGCCTGTGGCATGTCGGATCCGCTTGCCGGGTCGGAGCGATCGAGCTCGGGCTCAACGTCGACGCGATACGCAGCGAAGCGGGCGAGCGAAGCGACGTCGGCGGCTTGCAGGCGAAGTGGGCGCGGCCGCTCGGCGAGAAGGTCGCGATCGGCGCCTTCTTCGGCACCGCGTGGCAGGACCGCTCGCCGCATCGCGTCGGCACCGGCGTCCTCGCCCTGCTGACGTGGCAGGCGAGCGAAACGCTGCAGGTGCACGTCAACGCGGGCCGCGACTTCCTGCACGACGCGCCCGACGCCGGCCGCGGCGGCGTCGCCGCCGAATGGTCGCCGTCGAAGCAGTGGTCGTTCGTCGCCGAGCGCTTCGGCGAGCTGCACACCGACCGCTGGCGGCTCGGCGCGCGCTACGCGCCGAGCGCCAACGTCAGCTTCGACCTGAGCCGCGCGCAAGGGCTCGGGCGGGCGCCAAGCTCGTGGGCCGCAGGCGTCAACTGGTTCTTCGATCGCTGAGCGAAGCGCGGCGGCGCGACGCCGACGTTGGACCGCGCCCGATCAGCCCTCGCGCGCCGCGTTCTCGAAGCAGCGCGCTGCGCGCGCAGCGTCGTTCTCGCGCGTCGCGAGCTCGGCGAGCGCGATCCACGCCTTGCGGCGCGTCGTCGTCGGCAGCGCGGCGTCGTTCGCCGCCTGCTCGAGCAGCGCCCGCGACTTGCCCCAGAGGCCGCGCTCGGCGAGCGCGCGGCCGGCGGCGAGCGCGACCGCGCCGTCGCGCGGCAACGCCTGCGACGCGGCGTCGAGGCGCGGCAGCCACTCGGGTCCGATCCCGGCCACCGCGCCCGCGAGCGCCTCGGCGACCGCCCATCGGTCTTCGGGTGCGAGCTCGGCGATCTCGTCCCAGAGCGGTCGAAGCCACGTGCGCGCATCCTCGGCGCTGCCGAGCGCAGTCGCCTGCGCGGCGGCGTGCGCGGCGATGAAGGGGTCGCGGCGATCGGCGGGGTCGAGCCACATCCAGAGCGCGCGCAGCTGGTCGATGTCGTGCGCAGCGTCGAGCGCTTCGAACGCAAGCGACCGCACGAGGCCCGCTGCCGCGACGTTCGAGAAGCCCTGGTGCTTGATCAGCAGCCGCGCCGTCTTCAGGGCTTCCTGCGGCTGGCCGCCGAGCCGCGCTGCCTGCAGCTTCAGGCGCAGCGCGTGGGTTCGCCGCGCGACGCCGTGCGGCAGCGCGTTGAGCAGCTCGATCGCACGCGGCGCATCGCGATCGTCGAGCGCCCATTCGGCGGCGAGCAGGCGCGCGCCCTCCTCCGCCGAGCGTGCCGAAGCGCTGTGGCGCGAGAGCTCGAGCGCGCGGCCGAGCTCCTGGTCGCGCAGGGCCCGGTTCTGCACGCGATGCGCGCTGCCCGCGGCGAGCAGGTGGCCGAGAACGGTGAACTCGTTGTCCTGCGCGAGCTCGGGCGTCTCGGCCTGGATCGCGAGCGCGCGCTGAGCCGACTTCTGCGCCCGCGTGTAGCGGCCGCCGAAGTACTCGGCGAGCGCTTCGCGCAGCGCCGCCTGACCGCTGCGGTCGCGCCGGGCGGTGCGCCACTCGCGTGCCCGCTGCGGCATGCCGATCAGCGCGCTGATCGCCTGGAAGACGGCGACGAGCAGGAAGCAGGTGCCGATCAGCAGCAGCACGAAGAAGTTGAGCGAGAGGTCGAGCCGCCATGCGCCGAGATAGAAGCTGGCGAGGCCGTCGTTCGCCCCGAGCGTCGCTGCCGCGACGACGGCGACCGCGAACAGCAGCAGGAACCAGATCGCGAGGCGCACGCTCGGACCCGCGCGCGCTAGCGAGGCCCCGCCACGGCGGCGAGCGCGGCGAAGGTGTCGTCGGGGCGCGCCGGCGCCGACTGGCGCGCCTGCTGCGCGACCTGCATCAGGATCTCGAGCATGACCTGCGTCCGCTTCGACGAACGATCGGCGTAGCGCTCGATCGTCTCGATCGCGCGGCGAAGGTCGAACTGGGCGGCGTCGAACTGGCGCGCGAGCAGCGACAGGCGAGCGTTGAGCAAGCGCAGCTTGAGGTTCTCGCGCAGGAACACCGCCTGGTCGGGAGCGACGAGCATCGCTTCGGGATGATCGATCCGGGTGACGCGGACGAGCGATCGGATCTCGCTCCAGACGCTGTCGGCGAAGGTGCGGCTCGCCTGCCCGAACTGGCTCGACAGCCAGTTGCCGAACGTGCCGGCGGACGCCGACGCCGCTGCCGAGGCAGGCGGCGCGGCACGCGCCGCGCCGCGCGCAAGGTCGCGGCGCTGCTCGGCGGCAGCGAGCAGCGGCAACTCGTCGACCATCCGGACCGCCTCCTCGATCTTGATCGAGAGCGTCGCGACGTCGGCGACGCTCGCGGCGCGGATGCGGTCGAGGTCGCGCGCGAGGGCGCGCCGCACAGGCTCGAGCCGCGGCTGGTTGGCGTGCGCGAAACGGTCGTCGACCTGCTTCAGCGCAGCGACCACCGGCTCGGAGCTGCCCGTCAGCGCGCTCTGCTGCAACGCCGCGCGCAGCGTCGCCTCGCCGTCGGCGACCAGGTTGTCGTCGCGCGCGCGTGCGACCGACTGGACGAGCGCCTCGAGCTGCGAGCGCTGCAGCGCGACCTCGTTGAGGCGCGCCTCGAGGATCGCGACCTTGGCCGCGGCGTCGCGCGCGCCGTCCTGCGCCTGGCGCGCGACGAGCGTCGCCTCGGTGACGAGCGTCGCGCTTTCCTGCTGGCGCTTGACGAGCTCGCGCTCGGTGCCCTTGACGCGCTCGGTCGCGCGCCAGGCGAAGACGAGCGCGGCGATCGCGAGCAGTGCGAGGACCGCGACCGCGATCCGCAGCGTCCGGAGCGCGGCCGGCACCGACGCGGTGTCCGGCACAGGGACGAGCTCGCGCGGCTGGGAGGCTGGCGAGGTTGCGTCGTTCACGGTTCGATCGATTGTATGCAGGCGACCACCGCGTCGACCGTCGCGCCGCACTCGACGACCGCGCCGAAGCCGAGCGCGCGCGCGCGCGCGGCGATGCGCGGATGCGTCGCGACCGCGCGCGCCTGCCGCCAGCGCGCGTCGGCGGCAGCGCGCACGAGGTTGGCGATGGCCTCCGAGCTGCTGAAGAGCCAGACGACGTCGGCGCCGGCGACGAGCGCATCGAGTCGCTCGCGCGCAGCACCGGCGAACGTCGGTGCGACGCGCCGGTACGCGCCGACCGTCGCGACCTCCGCGCCGACGTCGCGCAGCCGCTCGGCGAGCCAGTCGCGGCCGCCGTCGCCGCGAACGACGAGGACGCGCGCTCCGTTCCAGTCGCGGTCGCGCAGGCGCTCCCAGAGCGCCTCCGAGTCGAACTGGGCCGAGTCGATCGCCGGGCTGACGATCGCCGCGGCAGGGCAGCCTGCCCTCAGCAGCGCTTGCGCCGTCCCGGGCCCGGGAGCGCCGGCGACGAGGCCGTCCGGCCACGCGGCAGCGTCGGGACGTGCGGCGAAGAAGTGCTCGACCGCGTTGGCACTGACGAAGACGACGAGGCGATGGCGCGCGATCTCCTGCCATGCGCCGAGCAGCGGCGCGGGATCGTCGGGCGCGGCGATCTCGATCAGCGGCAGCGCCTCGGCGTCGATGCCGCGGCCGCGCAGCTGCTCGACCCACGACGCCGCTTGCGCCGCCGGCCGCGTGACGACGACGCGGAGCGGCCGCGCCGCGCTCACGGCGCGTCCGGAGCGGCCGCGAGGCCTTCGGCAGCGGCGAGGTATGGCGCCGCGCCGGCGGCGAGCAGCGCACGCGCAGCGTCGGCACCGAGCGATTCGGCAGCGGCCTCGTCGACGACGCGACCGCTGCGCTGCGCCCGAAGCAGCGGCGCACTGCGATCGCCAGGATGGCCGACCGCCGCAGCGAGCACGAGCGCGTCGCCGCGCCAGCTCGCGTGCGCCGCCAGCGGCATGCTGCAGCTGCCGCCGAGCGCGCGCGAGACGGCGCGTTCGGCGGCGACCGCGAGCCGAGTCGGCGCGTGCGTGAACGCCGCGAGGCGCGCACGCAACGCATCGTCGTCGGCGCGCGTCTCGATCGCGAGCGCGCCCTGCCCGGCGCACGGCAGCATCTCGGACGTCGCGAAGTGCGCGCGGATGCGGTCGGCGGCACCGAGGCGGATGAGGCCGGCGGCGGCGAGGACGATCGCTTCGTACTGTCCTTCGTCGAGCTTGCGCAGCCGGGTGTCGAGATTGCCGCGCAGCGGCTCGACGCGCAGGTCGGGGCGCAGCGCCGCGATCTGGACGACCCGGCGCAGGCTCGACGTGCCGACGACGCCGCCGGCGGGAACGTCCGCGAGGCGTGCGTGCCGGCCCGAGACCCAGGCGTCGCGCGCGTCCTCGCGCTCGAGCACCGCGGCGAGCGCGAAGCCCGCCGGCAGGTCCATCGGCACGTCCTTCAGCGAGTGGACGGCGATGTCGGCGCGGCCGTCGGCGAGCGCGGTCTCGAGCTCCTTGACGAAGAGGCCCTTGCCGCCGACCTTGGCGAGCGTGCGGTCGAGGATCTGGTCGCCGCGCGTCGTCATCGGCAGCAGCGTGACGTCGACGTCGCCGGCGCGCATCAGCAATGCGCGAACGTGCTCCGCCTGCCAGAGCGCAAGCCGGCTCTCGCGCGTCGCGATGACGATCGCCCGGGGCATGCGGATCATCGTAGCAGGCACGTCTCCTGCATCATCGCCGGTCATGGCCACGAACGCCCGCGACGCGCACCTTGCCGCACGGAAGAACCAGCCGCTCGTCGACGACATCCGGCTGCTGGGCCGGATCCTCGGCGACGTCCTGCGCGAGCAGGAAGGCGAGGCGGCGTTCGCGCGCGTCGAGAAGATCCGCAAGCTCGCGGTCGCGTATCGGCTGAAGCGCGACAAGCGCGCCGGCCGCGACCTCGACCGGCTGCTCGCACGACTGAGCGGCGATCGCACCGTGAGTGTCATCCGCGCCTTCAGCTACTTCTCGCACCTCGCCAACATCGCCGAGGATCGCCACCACCTGCGGCGGCGCGCGTTCCACGAGCGCCGCGGCGACCTCCAGGAAGGATCGCTCGCGCTCGCGTTCGAGCGCCTCGCGCGGCGCGGCATCGAGCCGGCACGCATCGCGGCGACGCTCGACCGCGCGTTCATCTCGCCGGTGCTCACCGCGCACCCGACCGAGGTGCAGAGAAAGAGCATCCTCGACGCCGAGCGCGCGATCGCCGAGCTGCTCGCCGCGCGCACGCCGGCGACGGGCACGCGCGAGCTCGCCGCCAACGAGGCGCTGCTGCGCGCGCGCGTGACGCAGCTCTGGCAGACGCGGATGCTGCGCACCGCCAAGCTCACCGTCGAGGACGAGATCGACAACGCGCTCAGCTACTACCGCGCGACGTTCCTGACGCAGATCCCGATCCTCTACGAGGAGATCGAGGCGGCGCTGCCGGGCCACGCGATCGCGCCGTTCCTGCGCATGGGCCAGTGGATCGGCGGCGACCGCGACGGCAATCCGTTCGTCGACGCGACGACGCTCGTCACCGCGTTCGCGCACCAGTGCGAGACCGCGCTTCGCCACTATCTCGCGCAGGTCCACGAGCTCGGCGCCGAGCTCTCGAGCTCGGCGACGCTGCAGCCGGTCGCGCCCGCGCTGCGGGCGCTCGCCGACGCCTCGGGCGACCGGAACCCGCACCGCGAGGACGAGCCGTACCGCCGCGCGCTGATCGGTGTCTACGCGCGGCTCGCAGCGACGCTCTTCGCGCTCACCGGCACCGAGGCGCTGCGCCACGCGGTCGCGCCGAGCGCGCCGTACCCCGCGGCGAGCGACTTCCTCGCCGACCTGCGCACGATCGCCGAGTCGCTCGCGTCGCACCACGCCGAAGCGCTCGTGCGGCCGCGCCTCGCGCCGCTGATGCGCGCGGTGCAGGTGTTCGGCTTCCACCTCGCGACGGTCGACCTGCGGCAGAGCTCGGACAAGCACGAGGCGGTCGTCGCCGAGCTGCTCGCCGTCGCCCGGATCGAGCCCGACTACCCGGGGCTCGACGAAGCGGGCAAGCGCGCGCTCCTCCTCGCCGTGCTGGGCGACGCGCGGCCGCTGCGCGTCGGCACCAGCGAGCGAGGCGACTTGTACTCGGCCGAGACGCTGAAGGAGCTCGCGATCTTCGAGGCGGCGGCCGAGATGCTGCGCCGCTTCGGCCGCGAGGCGCTTCGCCACTGCATCATCTCGCACACCGAGAGCGTCAGCGACCTGCTCGAGGCGCTCGTCCTGCTCAAGGAAGCCGGGCTGGTGCGCGGCACGCTCGACGCGGACGCCACCGCCGCGCTCATCGTCTCGCCGCTCTTCGAGACGATCCTGGACCTGCGCGGCGCCGCGACGATCATGCGCGAGTACTACGCGCTGCCCGGCATCGCGGCGATGGTCCGGCGCTCGGGCGCCGAGCAGGACGTGATGATCGGCTACAGCGACAGCAACAAGGACGGCGGCACGTTCACGAGCAACTGGGAGCTCTACCGCGCCGAGATCGCGCTGGTGCAGCTGTTCGCCGAGCTCGGCGCGTCGCATCGGATCACGCTGCGCCTCTTCCACGGCCGCGGCGGCACCGTCGGCCGCGGCGGCGGCCCGAGCTACCAGGCGATCCTCGCCCAGCCGCCGGGGACCGTGAACGGCCAGATCCGCCTCACCGAGCAGGGCGAGGTGATCGCGTCGAAGTACGCGCAGCCCGAGATCGGCCGCCGCAACCTCGAGACGCTCGTCGCCGCGACGCTCGAGGCGACGCTGCTGCAGCCGACGCGCGCTGCGCCGCAGAGCTTTCTCGACGCCGCCGAGGCGATCAGCGCAGCGAGCATGGCGGCGTACCGCGCGCTCGTCTACGAGACGCCGGGCTTCGCCGACTACTTCTTCAGCGCGACGCCGATCCGCGAGATCGCCGAGCTCAACATCGGCTCGCGTCCGGCGTCGCGCAAGGCGTCGCGCCGCATCGAGGACCTGCGCGCGATCCCGTGGAGCTTCAGCTGGGGCCAGTGCCGCGTGGCGCTGCCGGGCTGGTACGGCTTCGGCCTCGGCATCGAGGCGTTCCTCGGCAAGGGCCGAGGCCGCAGCGAGCGGCTCGCGCTGCTGCAGCGGATGGCACGCGAGTGGCCGTTCTTCGCGACGCTGATCTCCAACCTCGACATGGTGATCGCGAAGAGCGACATGGCGATCGCCGCCCGCTACGCCGCGCTCGCCGAGGACAGGCGGGCCGGCAAGCGCATCTTCGCGCGCATCGAGGAAGAGTGGGAGCGGACGAACGCCGCGCTCACCCGGATCACCGGCGAGCGCCATCGCCTTGCCAACAACCCCGCGCTCGCACGCTCGATCGAGCACCGCTTTCCGTACCTCGACCCGCTCAACCACCTGCAGGTCGAGCTGATGCGCCGCTACCGCGCGAGCCGCAGGAACGATCCGACCATGGACCGCGTCAAGCGCGGCATCCACATCTCGATCAACGGTCTGGCGGCGGGGTTGCGGAATACGGGGTAGCGCTCGCCGCGGTGTCGGCCATCGTCGCGGCGGGCACGCTCGACGCCGACGACTCGGCCGGAGGCGGTGCAGCGGCGGCGAGCGAAGCGGACGCCGCGTCCGAGGCAGCTTGCGCGACGGGCGCGGCGACCTGCGCGCTCTCGTCGGCGCGCGCCTCCCCCGCATCTTTGAGAGGAGGCGCAACGAAGGCGGCGGGACCGCCGTGCGAAGTGACCCACGCCTGGGCCGTCCTCACCTCGCCGTCGCGTGCCTTGCGCGAGAACGACGCGAGGATGCGGCGCGCGCTGGCGCACGAGCTCGGCAGCTCGAAAACGCCGGACATGATCGAGTCCGCCTCCGCCGCCGCCGCCAGTGGCAGCCCGCGCAGCTTGTCGACGCGATCGGCGGGCCAGCCGAGACGGCGACCGATGGACGCGCCGATCACCACCGCGGCGAGCGAATCGGAGCGTTCGGCGAGCGTCGCCGCGGCGAGCTCGCACGCCTGCCGACGGTTGGCGTCGGCGAGCGCCGCGCCCCTGCACGCCTGGGCCAGCGCCTGGAACGGATCGTTGCGCGCAGCGGCGACGCCGACCGCATCGACACCGAGCAGCAGCGCCGCGACCGTGTCGACGTCGCTCGCGCCGGCACGGTCGGCGACCTTGCCGGCGATCGCGAACATGCTCGTCTCGTAGCGCGTCGCCATGCCGATGCGATACAGCGCCTCCTCCATCTGCGCGGCGTCGTTGCGATCGCGCGCACGCTGAAGGATGTACAGCCACGGCAGCGCATTGCCGTCGTCGAGTCGCGCCCATTGGTCGGGGCTCAGGAGTGCGCAACTGCCCTGGCCCCTGGCCAGCTGGCACTCCTGCATCGCGAGCGCGTAGACACGAGCGTCGCTGGTCGCGGCGGCGCGCTTGGCGAGCCGCTCGACGAGCGTCGTGGCGAGCTTGCGGTCCTCTTCGCGCCCGGCACACGCCGCTTGCCCTGCATCCGCGCAGCTCAGAGCCTGCATCGGGGTGCCGTCACGGTTCTCGCGACCGCCGCCGTGCAGCTCGAGCACGGTCGCCCTGGCCTGGCCGAGCTCTCCGTCTGCGTTGCGGAGCCCATCGAGCAGGGCGCGCTGGCTCGCAAGGACGTCACGGTCGCCGGCGACCGCTGCGACATCGGCGGCCCCCGACGCATCGGGCGGCACCCAGCCGACGCCGCAGACCTCGATCAGCTCGGTGCCGCTCGCCGCGGTCGGCGGCAGCGCGTCGCCCGCGTCCGCGCTCGGCGCACGCCCCGAAGGCGCGGCAGGGTCGGGCAACGACGGCAGCGAAGGCATCGCCAGCACGGCCGCCGCTTGCGGGCTCGTCGGCGGATCCCAGGCGAAGACGAGCGCGCCGACGACGGCGAGCGTTCCCGCGATCCAGACGATCGCCGGCCAGGCGCGCCGCTCGGGCGGAGGCCGAAAAGGAGGTGGTTCGCCGGCAGCGCTCACCGGGCCATTCTCGAACCGTCGCGGGGCCGCTCGAGCGCGTGCCGGCCGCGACCCTCGCGCCTCAGTGGCGGTCGGGAACGACGAGCGCCTCGCGCACCGCGGCGACCTGGCGACGCGAGACGGCGAGCCACTCGTTCACCGGCGCGATGCAGACGCCCCACGCCTCGGCGCCGTCGTCGTTGTCGGTCGCGACGGGTCGGCGCTCGAGCGCGCGCACGGCGCGCTTGGCGACGAGCGCGTTGCGGTGGACGCGCAGGAACCGGTCGCCGAGCCGCTCGGCGAGCTCGGCGAGCGAGTCGTCGAGGACGTGCGTGTGCTCTGCGGTGCGCAGCGTCACGTACTTGAGCTCGGCCTTCATGTACAGCACGTCGGCGACCGGCACGCGGATGATGCGGCCGCGGTCGCTGACGACGATCACCGGGCCGTCGTCGTCCATCTTGACGGCGCCGCCGGGCTTGATCGGCGAGCCGAGGCGCTGCGCGACGCGGCGCAGCGCCGCCTGCAGCCGCTCGCGCTTCACCGGCTTGGTGAGGTAGTCGACGGCGTCGAGATCGAACGCCGCCAGCGCGTGCTCGGGGTGCGCGGTGACGAAGACGACCGCGGGCGCCGGCGTTCGCGTCCGCAGCTCGGCGGCGAGCTGGGTGCCGTCGCGGCCGGGCATCTGGACGTCGAGCAGCAACAGGTCGCACTGGCGCGTCGCCAGCCAGACGAGCGCCTGCGCGGTGTTGGCGGCCTCGCCGACGACGACGGCGCTCGGCTCGGTGCATTCGGCGACGAGACTCCTCATCCGCATCCGCGCGAGCTCCTCGTCGTCGACGACGAGGACGCGCAGCGGCGCATCGAGGGGCGGATCGGACAGGGCTTGCGAAGGATCAGCACTCATAGCGGCACCACGATCTGAACTCGAAAGACATCCTGTTCCTGGCGCGTCTCGAACTGCGCGGCGACGTCGTGCATGAGGCGCAGACGTTCGCGCACGTTCTTGAGCGCCATGCCGTGCCCGGGCCGCGAAGGCTCGTGGGGCACGCTGTTGGCGATCGACAGCACCGCGCGGCCGAGCTTGACGCGCGTCTTGACGCGGATCACGCCGCCCTCGGCGGAAGGCTCGACGCCGTGGCGAACGGCGTTCTCGACGAGCGGCTGCAGGATCAGCGGCGGCACCCGCGCCGACGCCGCCTGCGGATCGAGCTCCCACGCGACGTGCAGGCGGCTGCCGAAGCGGATCTGCTCGATGTCGAGGTAGCGGCGCGCGAGGTCGACTTCCTCGCCGAGCGACACCGCCTCGGTGCTCTCGGCGATCGCGACGCGAAACAGCTCGGCGAGGTCCTCGAGGACGCCCTCGGCCTTGCCGGGGTCGAGCCGCACGAGCGCGAGCGCTGTGTTGAGGGTGTTGAAGAGAAAGTGCGGGCGGATGCGCGACTGCAGCTCGGCGAGGCGGGCGGTCGTCTCGGCCGGCAGCGTCGCCTTGGCCATCAGGCGGAGCCACAGGAAGATCGCCGCCGCCATCGCCGCACCGGCGAGCGCCGGACCGGGGCCGCGCAGCGCGCCGAAGCCGGAGCCGCCCGGAACGTCGGGGAGCAGCAGCGCGATCAACCGCGATGCGCCGAACGCCGAAACCGCGCCGAGCGCGACGACCGTCGTCCACTGCGCCGCGAGCGGCGCGCGCGCGAGCTGAGCCTTCAAGCCGCAGACGACGAGCAGCCAGAGCAGCACCGCGGGCAGCGCGACGCTCGCGCCGGCGGCCGTCAACGTCGTCCACGACGCGAAGCCGGTCGCGCCGAAGACCATGCCGATCGCCATCACGCCGTGCACGAAGACGAGCGCGCGCAGCACGACGCCGACGTGGCAGACGTCGAACGCCGACTCGGGGCCGCGATGCGCCGCCTGCGCCGGAACGACGACGTCGAAAACGGTGTTTCCGAAGCCGGTCGTGCGCGGCGTCGTGCCGCCCGGGGCGGGAGCGGCCATGTCGAAGCTCATCGACGGCGAGACGTCGCCGATAGAATCGCGCACATCCTGAGGTTGCACATCCCGGGATTGTCGCCAACCGATGCCCCGCCGTGGGGTGCTGCGGCGCCTCTGCGGCCCGCAATCCGTGCGATGCGCACGCTCGGGCAACCCCGAAACACCTTGCATTTCATGTCCGCGAACCAGTTCGAGAAGAAATCCGAGGCCTGGTCGGCGCGCTTTTCGGAGCCGACCTCCGAGCTCGTGAAGCGCTACACGGCGAGCGTCGCGTTCGACCAACGCCTCTGGCGTGCCGACATCGAGGGCAGCCTCGCGCACGCGGCGATGCTCGCCGACCGCGGCGTCATCACGACCGCCGACCTCGCCGCGATCCGCCGCGGCATGGCGCAGATCACCGACGAGATCGAGAAGAAGACGTTCGCGTGGAAGGTCGAGCTCGAGGACGTCCACCTCAACATCGAGGCGCGCCTCGTCGAGCTCGCCGGCGACGCCGGCAAGAAGCTGCACACCGGCCGCTCGCGCAACGACCAGGTCGCGACCGACGTGCGCCTGTGGCTGCGCGAGGAGATCGAGGCGATCTCGGTGCTGCTCGGCGACGTCCAGCGCGCGCTCGTCGAGCTCGCGGCGCAGCACACCGAGACGATCCTGCCCGGCTTCACGCACCTGCAGGTCGCGCAGCCGGTCTCGTTCGCGCACCACCTGCTCGCGTACGTCGAGATGTTCGCGCGCGACGCCGAGCGCATGGCCGAGGTCCGCTCGCGGACGAACCGGCTGCCGCTCGGCGCGGCCGCGCTCGCGGGGACGAGCTTCCCGCTCGACCGCGAGGCCGTGGCGAAGTCGCTGCGCATGGAAGGCGTGTGCCAGAACAGCATCGACGCCGTCAGCGACCGCGACTTCGCGATCGAGTTCGCGTCAGCCGCGAGCCTGGCGATGGTGCACGTCTCTCGCCTCAGCGAGGAGCTCGTCCTGTGGTCGAACCAGAGCGTCGGCTTCATCGAGCTCGCCGACCGCTTCTGCACCGGCTCTTCGATCATGCCGCAGAAGAAGAACCCGGACGTCCCCGAGCTCGCGCGCGGCAAGACCGGCCGCGTCGTCGGCCACCTGATGGCGCTCCTGATGTTGATGAAGGGCCAGCCGCTCGCGTACAACAAGGACAACCAGGAAGACAAGGAGCCGCTGTTCGACACCGTCGACACGCTGAAGGACACGCTGCGCGTCTTCGCCGAGATGATCCCCGGGATCAGCGTCAAGGCCGAGGCGATGGAGCGCGCGACCAAGCTCGGCTACGCGACCGCGACCGACCTCGCCGACGCGCTCGTCTACAAGGGCGTGCCGTTCCGCGACGCGCACGAGGCGGTGGCGAAGGTCGTCAGGCACGCGATGGCCGAGAACGTCGGCCTCGGCGACCTGCCGCTGACGGTGCTGCAGTCGTTCCATCCGGCGATCGGCGCCGATGTGCAAGGGGTGCTCACGCTGAAAGGCTCGCTCGCTTCGCGCAACGTCCTCGGCGGCACGGCGCCCGAGCAGGTGCGCGCGCAGATCGCGCGGCACCGCACGCGCTTGGGCGTGCCGAAGGCGTCGACCCCGTCGGCGTCAGCTCAGCGCAGCGCGATCTCGCCGACGCCGGCGTCGTAGACGTGCAGCTCGGGCGGGCGCGCGGCCAACCGCGCGACCTGTGCGCCGAACTCGCGCGACGCCGGAACGCGAAAGTGCGCGAGCAGCGCGTCGCGATCGGCCCAGCGCTCGAAGAAGACGAGCCTCAGGCCGTCGTTGACGTCGGCAGCGACGCCGTGCTCGAGGCAGCCGGGCTCGGCGCGCGAGCGGGCCACGTGCTCGAGGCTGAGACGGCGCAGCTCGTCGACGGTGTCGGCGCGAGCGTGGATGGTGCCGGTGACGATGAGCATTCGCTGCTCCAACAGGTTCGATCGTCACCCATTCTCGGCCACTCGCCTGCCTCTGCCGCCATCACGCCGCGCCGTCGCGCATCACGACCGGATCCCGGGGTGGTGGTGCGGCTGCCGCCACGACGGCGCAGCACCGGGGTGCGACAGCCGGCTGACCGCGACGACGGCCTGCGTCCGCGAGCTGACGTTGAGCGTGCGCAGCACGGCGGCGACGTGGTCCTTGATCGTCTCGACCGAAAGGTTGAGCGCGCGTGCGATGAGCTTGTTCGACTGGCCGCGCAGCAGCAGCGCGAGGACCTCCTTCTGCCGCGGCGTGAGGTCGAGCGCGGCGACGGTCGCGGCGGCGCGATCGCTGTCGAGGCGATCGTCCCAGTGCGGCAGTGCGCTGCGCAGACCCGGCTGGCGGTGCTGCGAGCCCGATCGCATCACCGAGGGCGGCAGGTAGATGCCGCCCGAGAGCACCATCTCGAGCGCCGAGACGAGCACCTCGTTGCTCGAGCACTTGGGGACGAAGCCCATCGCGCCGAGGTCGATCGCGCGCATGACGTCGTCGCGGAAGTCGGATGCAGCGACGACGACGATCGGCATCGCCGGGTGCGCTGCGCGAAGCTCCTCGAGCAGCGCGAAGCCGTCCTCGTAGCCGAGCTGCAGGTCGAGCAGCGCGAGGTCGAAGTCGGTGCCCGCCGCGAGCGCATCGCGAGCGTCCTGCGAGCTGGTGACGCCGACGACCTCGACCCGCTCGGCGAGCTGCTGAACAACGGACCGCATCGCGTGCAGGATCAGCGGATGGTCGTCGATCACGAGGACGTTCATGAGGCCTCCTGGGTTCGTCTGGGTGCGACGGCCGCGCTGCAGGCGCAAAATGCGCGAAAACCGCCGCTAGCTGGTTGAAACTGTCATGGAGCGATCAGGTTTCCGTTTCATGTGACATTGTTTGCGACGATCCTAGCGATTTGCGACAACTTTGAAAGGTTGGTGAAAACCCCATGGCCGTTCCCGAAACGCCCCCACCCGATGCCAACGACAACTCGCCGTCGTCGCTCGCGGTGGCGTGCGTTCGCGCCCTGATGGAGCGCCACGGGCTGCCGAAGTACCGCCAGTCCGCGTGGCTCGCTGACGCCATGGGGCTCTCGTACTCGCAGGCGCATCGACGCATGACGGGGGTTTCGCCGTGGACGCTCGAGGACCTCGCCAAGGTCGCGGCGCTGTTCGGCGAGACCTTGGCCGACGTCGTTGCGGTGACCCAACCGGGCGCGGCCGTGCCGGGGACGATGACTGTCGGCGCGACCGCGATGCCGTGTCGGATCTGGCTTGGCGACGAGGTCGATCGGCAGTCGGCCGGGCCGGTCGTGGCGATTCGCACGGCGGCCGGCTGGTCCGCCATCCTCGCGAGCGAGGCGACCGACGACGTCGTCTACCG
>DASSRF010000124.1:0-3838 GCA_035701945.1 Caldimonas sp.
CGCTCCCAGCCCGGGCGATAGCTGTCGGCCCAGGAGAGGCCGGTGCGCAAGTAGCGCACGCCCAGGTCCTGCAGGCGCAGCACGGCATCCTCGAATCGTGGATCCTCGAAGTGGAACCACTGGCAGATGCCCAGCGCCGGAGCGAGCGCGGCGAAGTCGCGGCAGGCGAGCTTGGGCGCGCCGTCCTCGCGCAGGAGCCCCATGTGGAAGTGACGGTAGTAGCTCGATCCTTCGGCCTCGCGGTGGCGCGTCGTCGCCGGCCACGCCTTCGGCAGGTCGTAGAGCGAGTACCAGAAGATGCGCGGCGAGCGGCCGACGAGGAGCTCGGCGGTGCGGCCGAGCCCCCAGCGCTGGACTTCCTCGGCGCCGAAGCTCGACACGCCGACCTCGGTGACCCAGATCGGCAGCGCCGTCACGGCGGCGATCTCGGCGATCCGCTCGGGCCATTCGTCGATCTGCCAGTGGTTCCAGTCGAGCGGGAAGCCGTGGACGCCGACCGCATCGAGGCCGTCGAGGACGCCGTAGCCGGCGAGCCGGCGGATGAACGACGCGTCGATCGGCGAGATGCCGCCGAGCAGCTGCGTCAGCGCCGCGTTCTCTGCGCGCACCGCCTGCGACGCGAGCCTGACCATCGCCGCGTACGCGCTCCAGTCGGGGTCGAGCTCGAGGTCCCAGTGCGACTTGTTGTTCGGCTCGTTCCAGAACTTGACGGCCTCGATCATGTCTGGCGGCTCTTGCCGGCGGCGCGCCGTCCCGTCGCTGCGGCGCGCGGCGGCGCGGTCGCCTCGGCGTCGCCGCGGATGAACGCCTCGACGAGCTCGCGCGCTTCCTCGTCGGTGAACTGTTGCGGCGGCGACTTCATGAACCAGCTCGACGGCGCGAGCACCGGCCCGCCGATGCCGCGGTCGAGCGCGAGCTTGGCGCAGCGGAGGGCATCGATGACGACGCCGGCCGAGTTCGGCGAGTCCCAGACCTCGAGCTTGACCTCGCAGTTGAGCGGGACGTTGCCGAACGTCGTCCCCTCCATGCGGATGTAGCACCACTTGCGGTCGGCGAGCCACGGCACGTGGTCGCTCGGGCCGACGTGGACGTCGCCCGCCTTCATCGGGTGGCCGAGCTGGCTCGTCACCGCGCGCGTCTTCGAGACCTTCTTCGAGTCGAGCCGCTCGCGCTCGAGCATGTTGAGAAAGTCGGTGTTGCCGCCGAAGTTGAGCTGGTACGTGCGGTCGAGGCGGACGCCGCGCTTGCCGAACAGGTCGGTGAGGATGCGGTGGACGATCGTCGCGCCGACCTGCGACTTGACATCGTCGCCGATCACCGGAAGCCCGGCCTTGGCGAAGCGCTGCTGCCAATCGGGCGACGACGCGATGAAGACCGGGATGCAGTTGACGAACGCGCAGCGCGCCGCGATCGCCTGCTCGGCGTACCACTCGGTCGCCTTCTGCGAGCCGACCGGCAGGTACGAGACGACGACGTCGGTGCGCGTCTCGCGCAGCACCGCGGCGACGTCGACGGCTGCGCGCCGCGACACCGGGACGACGTCCTTCAGGTACTTGCCGATGCCGTCGTGCGTCGGCCCGCGCTGCACGACGACGCCGAGCACGGGAACGTCGGCGAAGCGGATCGTGTTGTTCGGCGCGAGCGCGATCGCCTCGCCGAGATCGCGGCCGACCTTCTGCGCGTGGACGTCGAACGCGGCGCTGAACTCGATGTCGCACGGCCGGTAGCCGGCGAGATCGCCGTGCATCAGCCCCGGCACGAAGCCGTCGCCGCCGCCAGCGCCGTAGAAGTGGACGCCCTGCACGAGCGAGGAAGCGCAGTTGCCGACGCCGACGATCGCGACGCGAATCTTGGCCATGGTCGTGGTTCGGGCTGCGTCACGCAGCCGCGCTCTGGCGAGTGAATGTCCGGCCGCGCGGCAAACGACGTGCGCGGCCGATCGCGCGGCGCCATCGACAATGACGCGCCGATGGGTTGGAACGCGGTTTGCCGACTCGCCTGCGACGGCTGCATCGCAGGCGACGAGCACACCATGTCCGAACGCGTCCTCATCACCGGCGGCGCCGGTTTCATCGGCTCGCACGTGTGCGACGAGCTGCTCGCGAGCGGGCGCCGCGTCCGCGTCCTCGACAAGCTCGCTGCGCAGGTCCACGGCGAGGGTGCGCGGCGGCCCGACTACCTCGATCCCGAGGTCGAGCTCGTCGTCGGCGACGTCTGCGATCCTGCGGCGGTGAAGAGCGCGCTGCGCGGCATCGATGCGGTCTACCACTTCGCTGCCGCGGTCGGCGTCGGCCAGAGCATGTACGAGATCGCGCACTACACCCGCGTCAACAACCTCGGCACCGCGGTGCTGCTCGAGGCGTTGATCGCGCAGCCGGTCGAGCGGCTCGTCGTCGCATCGAGCATGAGCCTGTACGGCGAAGGGCTCTATCGCACGCGAAGCGGCGAGCCGCGCACCGTCGGCGAGCGGTCGCTCGATCAGCTGCGCCGCGGCCAATGGGACTTCGTCGACGACGACGGCGCGCCGCTGGTGCCGTTGCCGACTCCCGAGACCAAGCCCGCCGCGCTGGCGTCGGTGTACGCGCTCTCGAAGCTCGACCAGGAGCGGCTCTGCCTCATGACGGGGCGCGCGTACGGCATCCCGACCGTGGCGCTGCGCTTCTTCAACGCCTACGGACCGCGCCAGGCGCTCTCCAATCCGTACACCGGCGTGCTCGCGATCTTCGCTTCGCGCCTGCTCAACGACAGCGCACCGAAGATCTTCGAGGACGGCTGCCAGCAACGCGACTTCGTCAGCGTCTACGACATCGCGCGCGCCTGCCGCCTCGCGCTCGAGGTCGACGCCGCCGTCGGCGAGGTCTTCAACGTCGGCAGCGGCGAGCCGCGCACGGTGCGCGAGATCGCCGAGCGGATCGCGGCCGTCGTCGGCAAGGAGCACCTCGCGCCCGAGATCACGCGCAAGGTGCGCGTCGGCGACATCCGCCACTGCTTCGCCGACATCGTCAAGGCCGAGCGCGTCCTCGGCTATTCGCCGCAGGTGACGCTCGCCGACGGACTCGCCGAGCTGGCGGCGTGGCTCGAGGGCCAGGCCGCGGTCGACCGCGTCGCGCAGGCGAGCGCCGAGCTGAGCGCGCGAGGGCTCGCGCTATGAAGGCCGTCGCGACCGGCACCAGAAGCGCGACCGACGTGCGACCGACGCTCATCACCGGCGGCGCCGGCTTCGTCGGCGCCAACCTCGCGCATCGCCTCCTCTCTGCCGGCCGGCCGGTGCTCGTCTTCGACAACCTGTCGCGGCCCGGCGTCGAGCGCAACCTCGCGTGGCTGCGCGAGCGCCATCCCGCGGGTCTCGAAGCGACGATCGCCGACGTTCGCGACGCCAAGGCGGTCGCGCGCGCGGTCGCGCGGGCGCGCCAGGTCTTTCACTTCGCAGCGCAGGTCGCGGTGACGACGAGCCTGGTCGATCCGCGCCACGACTTCGAGATCAACGCGCTCGGCACGCTCAACGTCCTCGAGGCGATCCGCGCGCAGGCCGAGCCGCCGCCGGTCGTCATCACGTCGACCAACAAGGTGTACGGCGGCCTCGAGGACATCGCGATCGGCGTCGCCGGGCAGCACTACGCACCCGAGGTGGCGGCGATCGCCGAGCACGGCATCGCCGAGGACCGGCCGCTCGACTTCCACAGCCCGTACGGATGCTCGAAGGGAACCGCCGACCAGTACGTGCGCGACTACGCGCGCAGCTACGGCCTCAGAACGGTCGTCTTCCGCATGAGCTGCATCTACGGCCAGCGCCAGTTCGGCACCGAGGACCAGGGCTGGGTCGCGCACTTCATCATGC
>DASSRF010000125.1:0-2360 GCA_035701945.1 Caldimonas sp.
ACCAGCCGACGAGCGCGCGCTGGCCGCGCGACGTCGCCGAGCCCGCGAGCCCGACGAGCACCGAGAGCGGCCGGATGACGAGCAGCAGCAGCGCGACGAACCACCACGTCACGCGGCTCCAGTCGATCGCCCAGAGCAGCGCCCCGACCGCGACGACCGCGACCGCCTCGGCGATGCGCTCGATCTGCTCGTTGAAGCTGAGCACCGCGTGCGCCATGAACGCGGGCGCGTGCTTCGGGTGCGTCGCCGCGCGCTCGGCGCGCTTCGGGTCGGGATCGGCGTGGGCGGCGGCGGCGACTTCGGCCGGCTCGGCTGGCGCCGCATCGGCCGACTTCGCATCGTTGCCGTCGCGCGCCTCCGCGCTCGCGCGCTGCTCGAGGCGGCGCAGCGCGACGCCGGCGGCGAAGACGGCGAGAAATCCGTAGCCGTGCGCGAGGCTCGCGAAGCCGTACGAGATGCCGATCAGCCCGAGGGCGAGGAAGTTGTCGAGGCCGACCGCTTCCTTGTGCTTGCGGCGCAGGTACAGGACGAGCTTGCCGACGAGCGTGCCGAGCGCGGCACCGATCGCGATGCCGGCGGCGACGCTCCAGACCACGTCGAGCGCGAGCCAGCGCCAGAGCGAATCGCCGACGTCGTGCAGGCCGAGCAGGCCGAGGCCGAGGAGCACGAACGGGAACGCGCTGCCGTCGTTGAGCCCGGCTTCGCCGGTGAGCGAGAAGCGGAGCCGATCGCGATCGGTCGGGTTGGCGATCTGGACGTCGGACGCCAGCACCGGGTCGGTCGGCGCGAGGATGCCGCCGAGCAGGATCGCGGCACCGAGCGACAGGTGCAGACCGACGACGGCGACGAGCGCGATCAGCGCCACCGTCACGACCATCGACACCGTCGCGAGCCGCAGCGGCAGCAGCCAGCGGCCGTCGCGCAGGCCGACGCTCATCTTGAGCCCCGAGCCGAACAGCGCCAGCAGGACGACGATCTCGGCGATCCGCTCGAGCCCGGCCGCCTCCGTCGCGAGCGCGACGTGGACCCAGTCGAGCCAGAGCGGACTGATCGCGACGCCGACGGCGACGTAGAGCATCGACGTGCTGAGCGGCAAGCGCGCCAGCACCGAGTCGCTGAGCGCCATGACGAGGAGCAGGATGCCGGCGACGGCCGACCAGGAGGCGACGTCCATGTAGAAGCGTGGGCGCGGGGCAGCGAAACACCTTAGCAGACGAACGCCTCCGCACCCCTACAGTCCGCCATCGCCCTGGAAAGCGGGCTCGCCGGCAGCGAACGGACCGCGTGGCTCGGCCTCCACGTTCCGGCGAAGACTCCGCCGATCTGGCGGCACGGATGGCCAGGACACCACGCGGTGGGCTCCGATCGTGAAAGCTTCCGGTTTTCGCGCCGACCGAGCGCACCGCGATCGACGAAAATGCGAACGATGTCGACCGACCTCGCGAAGGACAGACCGCTCCCGGCCGGCCTCGGCCGCCTCGTCGGTGCGTTCCGCTGCTCGGTCGCGGGGCTGCGCCACGCGACGCGCAACGAAGCCGCGTTCCGCCAGGAGCTCGTTCTCTCGGCGCTGCTCCTCGTGCCCGCGATCGCGCTCCCGGTCGCTCGGTTCGAGCGCCTCGTGCTCGTCCTGTCGATGCTGCTCGTCATGGTCGTCGAGCTGCTCAACTCGGCGATCGAGGCGACCGTCGACCGCATCGGGCCCGAGCGGCACCCGCTCTCCGGGCTCGCCAAGGACCTCGGCAGCGCCGCGGTCGCGGTCGCCCTGTTGATGTCGATCGCGTGCTGGGTCGTGATCGCCGGGCCGGCGCTCGTCGATCTGCTCGCCGGCACGGCCCGCTGACCTCTCCTCCTCACTCGGCGGCGATCCAGCCCTCGACCGGATCGACGTCGCCCGGAACGCCGTAGCCGGCGCGCCGCGACGCGATCGCCGCCTGCACGAGGCAGAGCACCGCATCGAGACGATCGCCGCTCGCGTCGCCGACGAGCGATGCGCGCAAGTCGGCGCACGCGAGCGCGAGCCCGAAGCGAACGATGCCGTCCTCGAGCGCAGCGACGATCGTCGCGCGCGCAGCGCGGCGGTCGGCGTCGTCGCCGTTCTTGTACGAGCGCCGGGCGACGATCGCGTGCGCCAGCCGCCGCGGGTACGCCTCGAGCGCGACGCGCGCCGGATCGCCGGCGTGGCGCAGCGCGGGCAGCGCGACGCCCGCGGCGATCAGGCGCGACACGCCTTCGTAGTACATGAGGCCGACCGGCACGTAGCGCGTCTGCAGCGGGCTCGTCGAGACGACCGGCGACGCCGAGTCGGTGCGGCGATGGAGCAGCCGAGCGCCGTGCGGCTGCGCGTTGCCCCATGCGTCGAT
>DASSRF010000126.1:0-3415 GCA_035701945.1 Caldimonas sp.
AGCGCTCTTCTTCGAAAGCTACGGCACGCCGCAGGTGCGCGCGCTGACGCTCGCCAGCCGCGCCTTCCTCGACGCTCCGCCGGCCGGATTCGCCGACGGCCCGATCCTGTCGCCGCGCGGCGCGCTGCTCGTCGCCGCGCCCGGCGAGGACTCCGGCCTCGCCGAGGCGTGGGACGTGCTGCGCGCGACGAGCCCGCGCGGCGAGCTGCTCGATGCGCGCGCGGCGCGCGCGCTCGTCCCCGCGCTGCGCGAAGGCAGCGTGCTCGGCGCGGTGCACGAGCCCGACGCCGCCGACATCGACGTCCATCGCCTCCACCAGGGTTTCCTTCGCAGCGTGCGCAGAAGCGGCGGCAGCGTCGTCGCCGACGCCGAGGCGACCGTGATCGCACGCGACGAGCGCCGCGGCGTCTGGCGCGTCGACGCCGGCGCCGCCCGCTACGAAGCGCCGGTCGTCGTCGACGCGGCGGGTGCCTGGTGCGACCGCGTCGCAGCGCTCGCCGGCGTGCGACCGATCGGGCTCGTTGCGAAGCGGCGCAGCATCTTCACCTTCGCGCCTCCGCAGGACGTCGACGTCGCGCGCTGGCCGATGTTCGGCGGCCTCGGCGACTCGTGGTACGTCAAGCCCGACGCCGGCATGCTGCTCGGCTCGCCTGCCAACGCCGACCCCGTCGAGCCGCAGGACGTCCAGCCCGAGGAGCTCGACATCGCGCTCGCGATCGATCGCATCGAGCGGGCGACGACGCTCGCGGTGCGGCCGCGCCGCACATGGGCGGGGTTGCGCTCGTTCGTCGCCGACGGCGATCTCGTCGGCGGCTTCGCCGACGACGCGCCGGGATTCTTCTGGCTCGCCGCGCAAGGCGGCTACGGCATCCAGACCGCGGCGGCGATGGGCGAAGCGTGCGCCGCGCTCGTTCGCGGCGAACCGCTGCCGGCGCGGATCGCGGCGTTCGGCCTCAGCGCCGACGCGCTGGCGCCGAGCCGCCCGTCGCTGTGAGCGGCTTGCTGAGGAACGGCGACCCGGCGAGGACGAACCGCCAAGGCAGCTCGCGCGACTTGGTGATGCCGATGCGAACGCCGGCGTCGACGACGAGCGGCTCGCTGCCGCGCGCGATGACGCGAAACGGCTTGCGGTCGAGCCGCATGCCGTCGAGCTCGCGCGTGACGCCGAGCGCCTGGCAGAGGCGCCCCGGCCCCGAGCAAAGCAGACGCTCGTCGGCGAGCCCGCGGCGCGCGCGCATCTTCGCGATGCCCGCGGTCGGCTGCAGCGCGCGGATCAGGACGCCGGCGCCGTGGCCGCGCGGCATGCAGACGAAGTTGAGGCACCAGTGGATGCCGTACGAGCGGTAGACGTAGGCGCGCCCGGGCGGTCCGAACATCGCGGCGTTCCTCGCGGTGTGGCCGGCATAGGTGTGCGACGCCGGATCGGTCTGGTCGTACGCCTCGGTCTCGACGATCGTGCCGCCGACGCCGTCGACGAAGACGCTCGCGCCGATCAGCTCGCGCGCGACGACGAGCGACGGGGCGGCGAAGTCGATCGGCATCGAGGAAGAATAGCGAGCGCCGCTCGCGTGCGAACGACGTCTCGGGCACGTCGGCGTCGATAGAATCCGCGGCCTCGTTCCGCCCCGCCCGCACGTGTCCGACCGTCGCAAGGTGCTGCCCCAGTACGTGCTTCCCAAGCGCGGCCTGACCGCGTTCGCGGGGCGCGTCGCGTCGCGCGAGCGGGGCGCCACGACGACCCGGCTCGTGCGCTGGTTCGTCCGCAAGTACGGCGTCGACCTGAGCGAAGCGGTCGAGAGCGACCCGGCCGCGTACGCGAGCTTCAACGACTTCTTCACCCGCGCGCTGAAAGCCGGCGCGCGGCCGATCGCCGACGCCGACCTCGTCTGCCCGGTCGACGGCACGATCAGCCAGTTCGGGGCGATCGAGCACGACCAGGTGCTGCAGGCCAAGGGCCACCGCTATTCGACGACCGCGCTCGTCGGCGGCGACCACGCGCTCGCCGAGCGATTCCACGACGGCAGCTTCGCGACGCTCTACCTCAGCCCGAAGGACTACCACCGCATCCACATGCCGTGCGACGGCACGCTGGTGCGGATGATCCACGTGCCGGGGTCGCTCTTCTCGGTCAACCCGGTGACTGCGCGCGGCGTGCCGCGCCTGTTCGCGCGCAACGAGCGCGTCGTCTGCGTCTTCGAGTCGGACGTGTTCGGCGTCTTCGTCGTGACGCTCGTCGGCGCGACGATCGTCGGCAGCATGGCGACGGTGTGGCACGGCGTCGTCAACCCGCCGCGCGTGCGCCGGGTCCGCGAATGGCACTACCCCGAGCGCGCGGTGCAGCTGAGGCGAGGCGAGGAGATGGGTCGCTTCCTGCTCGGCTCGACGGTCGTGCTGCTCTTTCCCAGGCGCGCGCTGCGCTTCAATCCGCGCTGGCAGCCGGGAGCTTCGATCCGGCTCGGCGAGCCGATGGCCCAGCTCGGCTGATCCGCTCGCGATGCGCGCGGTCTTCGTCGACGCCAACGCGACGCTGCGCGCGCTCGCCGAGTCGCTCGTCGCGGCGCGGCTGCCGGCGCTCGAGCTCGCGTGCGGACCGGCCGACGTGACGCCGGAGGCGATCCCGGCGCTGGTCCAAGGCGCAGCGATCGCGTGGATCGATCACACCGCGCTGCCGACCGCGATCGCAGCGCGCTGCAGCGGGCTCACCGACGTCGTCTTCCTCGGCACCGGCGCGCGCAGCTACATGGATCCGGAAGCGCTCGCCGAGCTCGGCATCGCCGTCCACCTGATCAAGGGCTACGGCGACACCGCGGTCGCCGAGCACACGATCGCGCTCCTCTTCGCCGCCGCGCGCGACGTCGCCGCGATGGACCGCGCGATGCGCGAGGGCACGTGGCTGCGCCGCGAAGGCGTGCAGCTCGCCGGCAGGACGCTCGGCCTCGTCGGCTTCGGCGGCATCGCCGCCGAGGTCGCGCGGATCGCGCGCGGCATCGGCATGCGCGTGATCGCGTGGAATCGCACCGCGCGCCGCGCCGACGGCGTCGAGTTCGTCGCGATCGACCGGCTGCTCGCCGAGAGCGACGCGCTGTCGATGCACCTGCTGCTGAACGACGAGACGCGGGGCTTTCTCTCGCGCGAGCGGATCGCCGCGATGCGTCCCGGCGCGATCCTCGTCAACACCGCGCGCGGCGCGCTCGTCGACGAGGACGCGCTGGTCGACGCGCTCCGTTCCGGCCAGCTCGGCCACGCCGCGCTCGACGTCTTCGCGATCGAGCCGCTTCCCGCCGGCCACGTGCTGACGACGCTCGCCAACGTCACGCTCTCGGCGCACTCGGCGTTTCGGACGCCCGAGGCGAACGTGCGGCTGATCGAGGCCGCGGTCGCGCACTCTGCGCGGATCGTCGAGGCGCGCGCCTAG
>DASSRF010000127.1:0-2198 GCA_035701945.1 Caldimonas sp.
GCAGCTGCCGGGCGGCACCAGCGAAGGGCAAACGGCGTGCACCGCGGGGCGATCCGCAGTCGCCGGCCCGAGGACGGGCACGGCCGTTGCCCGAAGCGTGCGCCATGCGCCTGCCGAAACCGCATCTGTCGCGAGGCTCGCGCCGCGACGCCAGGCGGCGGGCGGCCGCGTCGGCGACGGCGCCGACGCCGATCGCGTCCGCCGAAGCCGCCCCGGTGCGCGAGCCCGACGACGAGCACGCGCCGCCGGAGGCGGCGGAAGCGGGCTTTCGCGTCTCGTCGTACGAGCTCAAGCGCGGGCTCGACGTCGTCGAGCTGGCGACGTCGCTGCCGGCCGACGTGCTCGATCGCCTCTTCAAGTCGCCGTCGCGATGACCGCGCCGGCGCTGTCGCCGCCGCGCGTGCGCCGCTGCCGTAGGACGGCAGCGCGTTCGCGTGTCCACCATCTTCCCGCGCCGCGTGCGCTCGCCTAAGGTCGCGTCCGCACCACGCACGGAGACTGCCATGCCGGCGACCCCGCGATCCGCACGCGCCCACGAGCGCCGCGCCAACACCGACGCGACCGAGTTGCTTCGCGCCGACCACGGCGAAGTGCGCGGCCTCTTCACCGATTACCGCAAGCTCGCGCGGGCGGGCGCACCGGCAAGCGAGCGCGGGCCGCTGGCCGAGGAGATCTGCACGCTGCTGACGGTGCACGCCGCGATCGAGGAGGAGGTCTTCTATCCCGAGGCGCGCGCAGCCGGCGTCGACGCCGACGTCCTCGACGAAGCCGAGGTCGAGCACGCGGCCGCCAAGGACCTGATCGCGCAGATCCGCGAGCTCGACGCCGGCGATGCGCTCTACGATGCGAGGGTCCACGTGCTCGGCGAGTACGTCGACCACCACGTCGGCGAGGAGGAAGGCGAGCTGTTCGCGAAGTGCAGCGCGTCGGCAATGGACCTGCTCGCGGTCGGCGCCCGCCTCGCCGCGCGCCGGGCCGAGCTGATGAGCGAGATGAGCGAAGGCATGGAGCTCGTCGACTGATCTGCCGTCGCATCCGATCCACCACCCGAAGAAAGGCACTCCCATGAGCCTCATCAGCTTCCTCCGCGATGCCGGCGAAAAGCTGTTCAACGCACCGAAGGCGGCGCCGCCGGCCGCCGCTCCCGCCGCGGCCCCGGCGCCCGACATCGCCGCGCTCAACGCCACCGCGGCGCAGGCGATCGAGCGCTACATCGGCTCGCAGGGCCTCAAGGCCGACGGCCTCGACGTCCAGTACGACGGCGCGTCGCAGACCGTCACCGTCAGCGGCGTCGCACCCGACCAGGCGACCAAGGAGAAGATCGTGCTGTGCTGCGGCAACGTCTCGTCGGTCGCCAAGGTCAACGACCTGCTCACCGTCGCGAGCGGCGCCGAGCAGGAGTCGACGTACCACGAGGTCAAGAGCGGCGACACCCTCTCGAAGATCGCCAAGGAAGCGTACGGCGACGCCAACGCGTACATGAAGATCTTCGAGGCGAACAAGCCGATGCTCTCGAACCCCGACAAGATCTACCCCGGGCAGAAGCTGCGCATCCCGCCGAAGTGAAGATCGCGCCGAAGTCCTGGCTGGCGCTCGCGAAGAGCACGGTGTCGTCGTGGCTCGACGACTACGCGCCGAGCATGGGCGCGGCGCTTTCCTACTACACGGTCTTCTCGCTCGCGCCGCTGCTGCTGATCGTCGTCTCGGTCGCCGGCCTCGTGTTCGGCGAGGAAGCCGTCCGCGGCGAGCTGTTCGGGCAGCTGCAGGGCCTGATGGGCGCCGATGCGGCGAACGCGGTCCAGGGCCTGCTCGCGAGCGCGAGCAGGCCGAGCCACGGCATCGTCGGCACGGTGGTCGGGATCGCGGTGCTCGTCTTCGGCGCGACGACGGTGTTCGGCGAGCTGCAGGACGACCTCGACCGCATCTGGCGTGCTCCGGCGCGCGAGAAAGGCGGCCCGTGGGCGCTGCTGCGCGCGCGCCTGCTCTCGTTCGGCATGATCCTCGCGCTCGCCTTCCTGCTGATGGTCTCGCTCGTCATCGGCGCAGTCATCTCGGCGCTCGGCAAGTGGTGGGGGCCGATGTTCGGCGGCTGGGAGGTGCTCGCGCAGGTCGTCAACGTCGTGGTCGGCTTCGCGCTCACGACCGCGATCTTCGCGATCATCTACAAGATGATGCCGCGCGTGCACGTGCGCTGGCAC
>DASSRF010000128.1:0-8139 GCA_035701945.1 Caldimonas sp.
CGCGAGTCGCTCTGGGGCCTGATGCTCATCGTCATCATCCTCGGCGGCATCTACGGCGGCATCTTCACGCCGACCGAGGCGGCCGCGGTGGCCGCCGTCTACGCGTTCCTGATCGCGGTGTTCGTCTACCGCGACATCGGCATGAAGGACGTGCCGCGCGTGCTCGTCGACTCCGGCAAGGTGACGGTGATGCTGATGTTCATCATCGCCAACGCGCTGCTGTTCGCGCACGTGCTGACGACCGAGCGGATCCCGCAGGCGATCGCCGAGACGATCGTCGGCTGGGGCATGCCGGCCTGGCAGTTCCTGCTCGTCGTCAACCTGCTGCTGCTCGTCGCCGGCATGTTCATGGAGCCGACCGGGATCGTCCTCATCATGGCGCCGATCCTGTTCCCGATCGCGCGCCGGCTCGGCATCGATCCGGTGCACCTCGGCATCATCATGGTCGTCAACCTCGAGATCGGCATGGTGACGCCGCCGGTCGGGCTCAACCTGTTCGTCGCCTCGGGAATCACCGGAATGTCGATCGCGCAGGTCGTTCGCGCGGCGCTGCCGTGGTCGCTCGTGCTCCTCTTCTTCCTCATGATCGTCACCTACGTGCCGGAGCTCACGCTGTGGCTGCCGCGGCTGACCTTCTGAGCGACGCCCGGCGGCTGCCGTGATCGACCACCTCGACCACCTGGTGCTGACGACGGCCGACGAGGACGCGTGCGTGCGCTTCTACGTCGGCGTCCTCGGCATGACGCTCGAGACCTTCGGCGAAGGCCGGAAGGCGTTTCGCTTCGGCGCGCAGAAGATCAACCTGCACGTACAGGGCCGCGAGTTCGAGCCGAAGGCGCACGCGCCGCTTCCCGGATCGCTCGACGTCTGCTTCATCGCCGCCGTGCCGCTCGCCGACGTGACGGCGCGGCTCGAGCGGCACGGCGTGCCGGTGATCGAAGGCCCGGTCCTGCGCACCGGCGCGACCGGCCGCATCCGCTCGGTCTACGTCCGCGATCCCGACCGCAACCTGGTCGAGATCGCCGAGCCCGCGCCGTGACCGGGACGATGAACGAGCGGCCCTGCGTCGCGTTCGCGTGCGCGCACCTGTGCGACGAGCGACTGTTCGCCGCGCAGGTCGCGGCGCTGCAGGCGAGCTTCGACTGCCGCACGTTCGTCTTCCGCGACGAGGACACGCTCGCCGCGATGGCGGACGCGCTGCTCGCGCGGACACCGCCGCGCTTTTCGCTCGTCGGCCTCTCGCTCGGCGGCTACGTCGCGTTCGAGGTGCTGCGGCGCGCGCCCGACCGCGTCGCGCGCGTCGCGCTCCTCGACACCACCGCCGCCGCCGACACCGAGGCGCGGCGCGCCGGCCGCTTCGCCGACATCGCCAAGGTCGAGGCCGGGGGCATCGACGCACTGATCCCCGAGCTGCCCGGACGCTGGCTGTTGCCGGCGCACCGCGAGCGCGCCGACCTCGTGGGGTTGATGGCGGCGATGGCACGAAGCGTCGGCGCGATCGGTCAGCGCAACCAGCAGCGCGCCATGCTGGGTCGACCCGACTCGCACCCGGACCTGGCGCGAGTGCGCGTTCCCACTCTCGTCCTCTGCGGCGAGCAGGACCCGGTGACCCCCGTCGCCGACCACGCGGCGATCGCCGACGGGATCGCCGGCGCGCGCTTCGAGCGCATCGCCGGCTGCGGCCACCTGTCCAC
This sequence comes from Caldimonas sp., assembly GCA_035701945.1. GTDB lineage: Bacteria > Pseudomonadota > Gammaproteobacteria > Burkholderiales > Burkholderiaceae_C > Schlegelella_A. Next base: position 1,695 of record DASSRF010000128.1, read on the forward strand.
GATCGAGCGGCCCGACGCCGTCACGCAGGTGCTGGCCGACTGGCTGGCAGCGACCGCGGCCTGAGCGTTCGACCGCGCGGCGCCCGGACGCGGCGGCACAATCGCGGCGACGTGGGAGGGAGGCCCGCATGGCAGTGAATCTCGAACGTTTGGGCGCTCGGGACGCCGGACGCGCCTGGGGGTGGCGCATCGGCGTCGTCCTCCTGGCGGTCGTCGTGCTCTGGCTGCTCGCGCCGGTCGCGATCGTGCCGTCGGGCAATCGCGGCGTCATGACGACGTTCGGCAGGCCGTCTCCCGAGGTCTATGCGGAGGGGATCCACCTGCGGCTGCCGATCGCGCAGACGCTCCACCTCATGGACGTGCGGATCCAGAAGGGCGAAGGCGACGGCGACGCCGCATCGAAGGACCTGCAGCAGGTGCACACCCGCTTCGCCATCAACTATCACCTGGAGCCTCAGGCGGCGCCGCAGGCGTTTCGCGAGATCGCGCAGACGACCTCGGAAGTCGCGGCGCGCATCATCGTGCCGGCGACCCAGGAGGCGTTCAAGGCAGTGACCGCGCGCTTCACGGCCGAGGAGCTCATCACCAAGCGCACCGACGTCCGCGAGGCGATCATCGCGCTGTTGCGCGAGAAGATGACCCGCCACGGGCTCGTGCTCGACGAGTTCGCGATCGTCAACTTCGCCTTCTCGCCGACCTTCACGCAGGCGATCGAGGCGAAGGTCGGCGCCGAGCAGCAGAAGCTGAAGGCCGACCGCGATCTGCAGCGCATTCAGGTCGAGGCCGAGCAGAAGGTCGCGAGCGCGCGCGCCGAGGCCGAAGCGCTGCGGCTGCAGAAGGCGGAAGTCACGCCGCAGCTGATCGACCTGCGGCGGATCGAGAACGAGCGACGCGCGATCGAGAAGTGGAACGGCGTGCTCCCGTCGACCGTGGCCGGCGGCAGCGTGCCGTTCGTCAACCTCACGACGGCGAAGTAGCCGAGCGCGAACGGCGGTTGCGAGGGCGCGCTACTCGACCGCCTTGACCATGTCCTCGACGACCTTCTTGGCGTCGCCGAACACCATCATCGTCTTGTCCATGTAGAAGAGCTCGTTGTCGAGGCCGGCGTAGCCGGCCGCCATCGAGCGCTTGTTGACGATCACGGTCTTGGCCTTGTACGCCTCGATGATCGGCATCCCGTAGATCGGGCTGCCCTTGACGTGCGCCGCGGGGTTGACGACGTCGTTGGCGCCGAGGATGACGGCGACGTCGACCTGGCCGAGCTCGCCGTTGATGTCCTCCATCTCGAAGACCTGGTCGTACGGCACCTCGGCCTCGGCGAGCAGCACGTTCATGTGCCCCGGCATTCGCCCGGCGACCGGATGGATCGCGTACTTGACCGTCACGCCCTTGCCGCGGAGCTTCGTCGCGAGTTCCTTCACCGCGTGCTGCGCGCGCGCGACCGCGAGGCCGTAGCCGGGGACGATGACGACCGTCTCGGCGTTGCCGAGGACGAACGCGGCGTCGTCGGCGCTGCCGCTCTTGACCGTGCGCTGCTGCGCCGCGCCCGCGGCCGGGCCGCCCTCGCCGCCGAAGCCGCCGAGGATGACGTTGAAGAACGAGCGGTTCATCGCCCGGCACATGATGTAGCTGAGGATCGCGCCCGACGAGCCGACCAGCGAGCCTGCGATGATCAGCATCGCGTTGTTGAGCGAGAAGCCGATTCCGGCCGCCGCCCACCCCGAGTAGCTGTTGAGCATCGAGACGACGACCGGCATGTCGGCGCCGCCGATCGGGATGATGATGAGCACGCCGAGCAGGAACGCGATCGCGAGGACGAGATAGAAGTCGAACCGGCTCTCGGTCAGCGTGTAGCCGACGATGAAGACGACCATCGCGACGGCGAGCGCGAGGTTCAGCCAGTGCTGGCCCTTGAACGTCACCGGCGCGCCCTGGAAGACGCGGATCTTGTACTTGGCCGAGAGCTTGCCCCAGGCGATCACCGAGCCCGAGAACGTGATCGCGCCGATCGCGGCGCCGAGGATCAGCTCGAGGCGGTTGCCGGTCGGGATCGGGTCGACGGCGCCCCCGGCCGCCGGCCGCGCGACGATGCCGAACGCGTACGGCTCGACCGCCGCGGCGACCGCGATGAAGACCGCCGCCATGCCGATCATGCTGTGGAAGAACGCGACGAGCTCGGGCATCTGCGTCATCTGCACCGTGCGCGCCCGCCAGGCGCCGTAGCCGCCGCCGACGACGAGCCCCAGCAAGATCCAGGCGAGGCCGACGGGCACCGAGAGCCGATACGAATCGAGCAGCTTGACGATCAGCGCCGCCGTCGTGAAGGCCGCGATGGCCATCCCGACCATGCCGAAGACGTTGCCGCGGATCGACGTCGTCGGGTGCGACAGGCCCTTCAGGGCCTGGATGAAGCAGATGCTCGCGACGAGATAGAGCAGCGTGACGACGTTGAGGCTCACGCTTTCTTCTCCTCCGCTGAAGCGGGCTTCGGCTTGTCCTTCTTCTTGAACATCTCGAGCATCCGTCGCGTGACGAGGAAGCCGCCGAAGACGTTGACCGCGGCGAGCGCGACGGCGAGCACGCCCATCGACTTGCCGAGCCCGGTCTCGGTGAGCGCCGCGGCGAGCATCGCGCCGACGAGGACGATCGCCGAGATCGCGTTCGTCACCGCCATCAGCGGCGTGTGCAGCGCCGGCGTCACGTTCCAGACGACGTGGTAGCCGACGTAGATCGCGAGCACGAAGATGATCAGGTTGACGACGGTGTGGGAGACGACTTCCATGGCTGGTGCTACTTTCGCTTCACTTCGCCGCCCTGCGTCATCAGGCAGGCGGCGACGATGTCGTCTTCCATCGGAACGGCGAAGCCGCCGTCCTTCGGCAGGACGAGCTTGAGGAAATCGAGCACGTTTCGCGCGTAGAGCGACGACGCGTCGGCGCCGACCTGCGCGGCGAGGTTGGTTTCGCCGACGATCGTCACGCCGTGCTGGACGACCGTCCGGTCGGCGACGCTGAGCGGCGTGTTGCCGCCCTTGCCGTCGGGGCCGCGGCCGGCGGCGAGGTCGACGATCACCGAGCCCGGCTTCATCGCCCTGACCATCTCCTCGGTGACGAGGACCGGCGCGGCGCGGCCGGGGATCAGCGCCGTCGTGATGACGACGTCGGCGAGCGCGATCCGCTTGGCGACTTCGACCTGCTGGCGGTCGAGCCAGCTCTGCGGCATCGGCCGCGCGTAGCCGCCGACGCCTTCGGCCGCCTCCTTCTCCTCGGCGGTCTCGTAGGGAACGTCGATGAACTTGGCGCCGAGCGACTCGACCTGCTCCTTGACGCTCGGCCGCACGTCGCTCGCCTCGATGACGGCGCCGAGCCGCTTCGCGGTCGCGATCGCCTGCAGCCCGGCGACTCCGACGCCCAGCACCACGACGCGCGCCGCCTTCACCGTGCCGGCCGCGGTCATCAGCATCGGAAAGAAGCGCTGGTACGCGTTGGCGGCGACCATCACCGCCTTGTAGCCGGCGATGTTGGCCTGGCTCGACAGCACGTCCATGCTCTGCGCGCGCGTCGTCCGCGGCGCCGCCTCGAGCGCGAATGCGGTGATGCCGGCGGCGGCGAGCGCGTCGAGGCCGGCGCGGTCGAAGGGGTTGAGCATGCCGACCAGGTTGGTGCCCGGCTTCATCAGCTTGAGCTCGTCGGCGCTCGGCGCGCGCACCTTCAGCACCAGCTCGCAGCCGAACGCGCCGGCACGGTCGGTGATCTCGGCGCCGACGGCGCTGTACGCCGAATCGATCGCGCTCGCCGCGACTCCGGCTTGCGACTCGATGCGAACCGTGTGGCCGAGCGCCGCCAGCTTCTTGACGGTCTCCGGCGTCGCGGCGACGCGCGTCTCGCCGGCCGCCGTCTCGCGCGGCACCCCGATCTGCATGTTCTTGTCTCCTCGCCGGCCCTGGGAAGGCCCGGAGCTTACAAGAAGAACGCACCGAGCCGACTGCGGCAGCGCAAGGCGCGGCGCTAGCATTGATCTCATGGCCGAGCGCTGGAAGCCGAGCGTCACCGTCGCTGCGGTCGCCGGCCGGCCGCGCGCGGGCGCCGCAGTCGACGAATACCTCGTCGTCGAGGAAACGACCGCCGCCGGGCTGCGCATCAACAACCCGGCCGGTCATCTCGAAGCGGGCGAATCGCTCGTCGACGCGGTCGCGCGCGAGGCGCTCGAGGAGACCGCGTCGGCGTTCGTCGCCGATCGCCTCGTCGGCATCTACCAGCTGCGCGTCGCCGATCCCGAAGGCGACGCCGACGTCACCTACCTGCGCTTCGCGTTCGCCGGCAGCGTCGGCGCGCCCGACCCGGCGCGCCGCCTCGACGACGGCATCGTGCGCACGCTCTGGCTGACGATCGACGAGCTGCGCGCGTGCCGCGATCGCCACCGCAGCGTCCTCGTCCTGCGCTCGGTCGAGGACGCCGCAGCGGGATGCGCGATCCCGCTCGAGCGCATCGTCACCGACCCGAGCGTTCGGCGCGGCGGTCGCGGCGGAGATCGACGGTGACCGCGGTGACGGCGCGCGCCGAGAGCGCCGGCCGCGCGAGCCGGATCCTCGTCGTCGAGGACGACCTGCAGATCGCGAGCAACCTGCACACGTTCCTCGACCGCGAGGGCTTCGCGGTCGACAGCGTCTACAACGGGCAGGCGGCGCTGCACCGCTGCAGCGTCGAGCGCTTCGACCTGATCGTGCTCGACCTCGGCCTGCCCGGCGTCGACGGGCTGACGTTCCTGCAGCGGCTGCGCGGCGAGCTGCGCGCGAGCACGCCGGTGCTGATCATCTCGGCGCGCACCGATCTCGACGACAAGCTCGCCGGCTTCGAGCACGGGGCCGACGACTACCTGACCAAGCCGTTCGCGCTCGCCGAGGTCGGCGCGCGCGTGCGTGCTCTGCTGCACCGCGCCGGCGGCGGCGCCGTCGATCCGGTGCTGCGCTTCGGCCCGGTCGAGCTCGATCGCGGCAGCGGCGAGGTCCGCGTCGGCGGCGCGCTCGTCCACCTGACGCCGAAGGCGGCGCAGCTCCTCGAGCTGCTGCTGCGCAAGCCCGGCCAGCTGCTGCGCCGGCAGGCGATCGAAGCGGCGCTCTGGCCCGACGCGACGCCGCAGGCCGATGCGCTGCGCAGCCAGACGCACACGCTGCGCAAGGCGCTCGCCGAGCACGGCTTCGACGGCGTCGAGACGGTGCATGGCGTCGGCCTCCGGCTCGTCGCGCAGCGCCGCGGGCCCGACTGATGGCACGCCGCCGCTCGCTTTCCGAGCGCGTCGTCTGGGCGGTGACGGCGACCGTGGCGCTGCTCGTCGGACTGCAGTCCGTGCTCGCCTACCTCGCGATGCACACGCAGGAAGACGACCTCTCCGACACGATGCTGCAGCGCGAGGTCCAGCAGATCGTCGCCCACATCATGCAGCCCGGGCTGACCCCGCCGGGCAAGCTCCTCGACTCGATCCGCGTCGAAGCCTGGCTCGCGCGCGGCGGCGCCGGCGCGGAGACGGTGCCCGCGCCGATGCGCGGCCTCGCGCCCGGTCTGTACCAGTTCGAGAGCGGCGGCAAGACGCTGCACGTCGCGGTCACCGACACCGAGGAGGGCCGCCTCACCGTCATGCTCGACGCCAGCGCCGCCGAGGAGCGCGTCCACCGCTTCGGCTACACGATGGCGGTGCTCTGGCTCGTCTGCGTCGCCGCGACGGTCTGGATCGCGCGCGGCGTCGCCGCGATCGCGGTCGGCCCGATCGTCGCCGCGACGCGGACGATCGCGCGCTCGGCGCCCGGCGAGCCGCTCGAAACGACGCCGCGCAGCGACGAGGCCGACGTGCTGACCGCGACGTTCCGGCGCTTTCGCGACCGCGTCGGCGAGATGGTCGAGCGCGAGCGCCAGTTCGCCGCCAACCTCGACCACGAGATCCGCACGCCGCTGACGGCGATCCGCACCGACGCCGAGCTGCTCGCGCTCGAGGCGCCGCTCGCGCCGGCGCAGCAGGCTCGCGTCGAGCGCATCGTCGCGTCGGTCGACGAGATCGTCGAGACGACGGCGGCGACGCTGTCGTACAGCGCCGGCCGCTCGCGCGGCGCCGAGTCGCTCGACCTGCGCGAGGTGCTGCTGCACGCCGGCGCCGCGATGGGCGAGCGCGCCGAGAGCAGCGGCCTGCGCATCGTCGTCGACGTCGCCGAAGGCGAGCGCGTCGACGGCGACCGCCAGGCGCTGCTGACGGTCGTGCGCAACCTCGTCCGCAACGCGATCGAGCACGCGGCGCCGGCGACGCTGCGCGTCAGCGGCGACCACCGCGCCGTCGTCTTCAGCGACGACGGGCCCGGCATCCCGCAGGGACGGCTCGAGCGCGTCTTCGAGCGCGTGCCGCGCGGCGCGCGCGCCGACGAAGCGCCTTCGAGCGCCGGCCGCGTCCGCGGGCTCGG
>DASSRF010000129.1:0-9358 GCA_035701945.1 Caldimonas sp.
CGACCTTGCCGCGCTCGGCGATCGCCTCCATGCGCGCGCCGCCGAAGCCGTGGTCGGCGAACTCGGCCATCGCCGCGCGCAGGATCTCCTCGCGCGTGCGGTCCGCGTCGCGGGGACGAAACTCGACGACCGATGCGGGCCGGGAAGGCATCGCCGCGATAATTCACCAAATGGTGAATTACGCGAATCCGGGGGAACCCTGATCGCGGCGAGGCGGCGTGGTGCAGGCACACTCCGGCATCCCCAGCAGCCGCCCGGAGCACCGCCATGGCCCGCCGTCCAGCGTCCTCGCGCCCCGCCGGCCACGCGCTCGTCGAGGCACTCGTCGCGCAGGGCGCGACGACCGCGTTCGGCGTCCCCGGCGAGAGCTTCCTCGCCGTCCTCGACGGCTTCTACGAGCACCGCGACCGGATCCGCTTCGTCAGCTGCCGGCACGAGGGCGGCGCGAGCAACATGGCCGAAGCGCAGGGCAAGCTCACGGGGCGACCGGGCCTGTGCTTCGTCACGCGCGGGCCGGGCGCGAGCAACGCCGCGATCGGGCTGCACACGGCGTTCCAGGATTCGACGCCGATGGTCCTCTTCATCGGCCAGGTCGCGGGCGACCAGCGCGACCGCGAGGCGTTCCAGGAGGTCGACTACACGCACATGTTCGGGCCGGGGACGCTCGGCTTCGCGAAGTGGGTCGGCGAGATCCACGACGCCGACCGCGTCCCCGAGTACGTCGCCCGCGCGTACCACGTCGCGATGCAGGGCCGGCCCGGGCCGGTCGTCCTCGTGCTTCCCGAAGACATGCTGCGCGTGCCGACCGCCGCGCCGGTGCTGCCGCGCGTCGAGCCGGCGCTCGCCGCGCCTCCCGCCGAGGCGATGGCGCGGCTGCGCGAGCTGCTCGCCGCTGCCGAGCGTCCGTTCGCGATCGTCGGCGGCAGCGGCTGGACGGCGGAAGCGTGCGCCGCGCTCGAGCAGTTCGCGTCCGCGTGGCAGGTGCCGGTCGGTTGCGCGTTCCGCTTCCAGGACGTCTTCGACAATCGCCACCCGAGCTACGCCGGCGACGTCGGCATCGGCGTCAATCCCAAGCTCGCCGCGCGGATCGAGGACGCCGACCTCGTCGTCGCGATCGGCGCGCGGCTCGGCGAGATGACGACCGGCGGCTACGAGCTGCTCGTGCCGCCGCGGCCGACGCAAACGCTCGTCCACATCCACGCCGGCGCCGAGGAGCTCGGCCGCGTCTACTCGGGCGAGCTGCTCGTCAACGCGGCGATGGCGCACGTCGGGCCGGCGCTCGCCGCGCTCGCGCCGCCCGCTGCGATCCGCTGGCGCGCGTGGAACGATGCAGCGCATGCCGACTTCGAGGCCAACCTCACGTCGCCGGCCGTCGAGCCGCTCGACATGGCCGAGGTCGTTCGCGCGATCGATCGCCAGGTTCCGGCCGACGCGGTCTTCACCAACGGCGCCGGCAACTACAGCGGCTGGCTGCACCGCTTCCATCGCTATGCCGGGTTGCGCCACGCCGGCCGCACGCAGCTCGCGCCGACGTCGGGCGCGATGGGCTACGGACTGCCGGCTGCGGTCGCCGCGGCGCTGCTCGAGCCCGAGCGCACGGTCGTCAACATCGCCGGCGACGGCGACTTGCTGATGACGGCGCAGGAGATGGCGACCGCGATCGCGTACGGCGCCAAGCGGCTCGTCTCGGTCGTCGTCGACAACGGCAGCTACGGAACGATCCGCATGCACCAGGAGCGCGAGTACCCGGGCCGCGTCTCGGGATCGGACCTCGGCAATCCGGACTTCGCGGCGCTCGCGCGCGCGTTCGGCTGGTGGGCTTCGGAGCGCGTCGACAAGACCGCCGACTTCGAGCCGGCGCTCGTCGCCGCGCTCGCCTCCGGGCGTCCCGCGCTGATCCACGTGAAGCTGGCGACCGACGTCATCACGAGCCGGACGACGCTGGCGGCGATCCGCGCCAGGGCACAGGCGCGGCGCGACGCCGAGAAGACGCCCAACCCCTCGTGACCGCTGACGCGGCGCCGGACGGCGCCGCGAATTTGCTCACAAAGCGCACGCTCCTTCACACATCGTCGCTTCAGTCCGGCGCGCGGCATGTCGAAATGCCGCTCAGCGCTGATCTCGCCTCGCTCGTTCGCGGCGCGGCGTGCCGTCGCCGAACAACGACACGAGGACGTCCCATGAGCAGAACGCTTCGCTGCCGGCAGCCGTTGCGTACTGCGGTCTGCGTTGCATGCGCCGCGGTTGCGCTGACCTTGGCGATGCCGAGCTGGTCGAGCCACGTCGGCGAGAGCCTCAGCGCCGACCAGGCGGTCGTCACGGCGACCGACCAGCTGGTCGCCGCGATCGGACGCTGGCAGCGCACGCCGCCGTCGCAACGCGCGTCCCAGCTCGCTTCGCTCGTGCAGCTCGCGCAGCACCGGCAGGAGCACCTGCTGCAGCTGCTCGACCAGAACGCCACCGTCGGCGCGGCGCGGATGCTGCCGCAGTCGCTGCGCGCCAAGCTGCCGCCCGAGGCCGCGGCGTACGTCGAGACCGAGGTCCGCGTCAGCGGCACTGCGCTCGCGCACGTCTCCGACGACTTCGCCGGCGCGCGCTCGCACCTCGCGCTGAAGCTGCATGGCGATGCCGGGACCGCGACGCTGCAGGTCCAGTTCGCCGACCCGAGCGCGGTCGAGCGCGACGTTCACGGGATGTCCGGAAAGCGCGCGTCGTTGGTCGCGATGCGCGTCGGCGACCGCCTCGTCGTCCTCGACAAGAAGCAGGTCCAGCTCGAGGCCGCGGGCGGCACTTCGGTGACGGGCACCGTCGTCGGCGCTGGCTCAGTCGTGCAAGGCAACCAGAACACGCTCTCGATCCTCGTCAACTTCAGCGACCGGCTGCTGACGTGCACCGCGGCCGACGTGTCGGCACGCCTGTTCGGCAGTACGGGCGCGACCGTCAACAACAACTACCGCGAATCGTCGCGCGGGCTGGTGAGCTTCTCGGGCCGGGCAGTCGGTCCGTTCACGATCAACTACTCGAGCACCGGCAGCTGCGACTATTCGGCGTGGGCGAGCGCGGCGGAAGCCGCGGCGCGGGCGGCAGGCGTCGATCCGTCGCAGTACCAACGCGTCAATTACGTGACGCCGCCGAACGGCACCTGCGGCTGGTCGGGGCTTGCCTACATGCCGGGCCGCCAGTCGTGGGTGCAGGCGTGCGGCGCGACCGGCGTCTTCAGCCACGAGCTCGGCCACAACCTGTCGCTGCACCACGCGAGCACGCCGGGCGCCGAGTACGGCGACGGCTCCGATCCGATGGGCGGCGCGAGCGTCGTCGACCACAACGGCGCCAACCGCGTGATGGCGGGCTGGATGCCGGCCGGATCGGTCGTCGACGTCACGACCGGCAGCTCGTACGCGCTCGCGACGGTGTCGACGAACGCGCCGGCAGCGTCGCCGCAGGTGCTGCGGATCGCCAAGCCCGACACCGGCGAGTTCTACTACGTCAGCCTGCGCGAGCGGCTCAACCTCGACGGCAACCTCGGCTCCGGGTACGTCGACGTCGTCACCGTCCACCGCTCGACCGGCGTGCTGCCGACGCGGACGTATCTGATGCAACTGCTCGCAGCCGGGCAGAGCTTCCAGGATCCGACGAACGGCATCACCGTGACGAACCAGGGCGTCGCCGGCGGCACCGCGACGGTCGGCGTCAGCTTCAGCGGCGGCACGTGCGCCCGCAGCGCGCCGGTGCTCGCGGTGTCGCCGTCGTCGCGGACCGGTGCGCCGGGAGCGACGGTCTCGTACGGGATCACCGTCAGCAACCGCAACTCGCCGGCGTGCGGCACCGGGACGTTCAATCTCGCGCAGGCGTTGCCGGCGGGCTTCTCCGGCGCCTTCGCGGCGACGAGCCTGGCGATCGCGGCCGGCGGGAGCGCGAGCACGACGTGGTCGGTGACCCCGTCGGCGCAGGTCGCGCAGGCGACGTACGGGCTCGACGCGGCGGTGAGCGACGCCGCGGTCGCGGGCACCGTGACCGCGCACGCGACCGAGATCGTCTACGTCGACAACTCGGGGCCTGCGCTCGCGATCACGAGCCCGGTCGCGAACTCGACCGTGAGCGGCAAGGTGCCGATCACCGCGACCGCGAGCGACTCGAGCGGAATCCGCGTCGTCGAGTTCTACGTCAACGGCGGGCAGATCGGCCGCGACACCGGCTCGCCGTTCGCGGTGACGTGGAACTCGCGCAAGGCGACGCCGGGGGTCTACACGATCCGCGTCGTCGCGACCGACGGTGCCGGCAACCGCACCGAGCAGAGCATCTCGGTGAACGTCGTCAAGTGACGCTGGCGCTCGTGCGCCGCGGCGACGCGCGCGCCTAGTCGACGCGAACGACCTCGAGCAAACGGTCGAGCCCGCCGCTGTCGATCGCGACCGTCGCCGCCGCGCGCACCTTCGGCTTGGCGTGGTACGCGACCGGGAGCGCGGCGGCGGCCATCATCGGCAGGTCGTTGGCGCCGTCGCCGATCGCGATCGCGCGTCGCGGGTCGACGCCGGTCGCGGCGCACGTCTCGAGCAGCATCTTCTTCTTCTCGGCGCCGTCGCAGATGTCGCCCCACGGCTGGTCGACCATGCGACCCGTCAACGCGCCGCCGGCGATCTCGAGGACGTTGCTGCGGGTGAAGTCGATGCCGAGGCGGTCGCGGACGCGGTCGCTGAAGAACGTGAAGCCGCCCGAGACGAGCAGCGTCTTCAGTCCCGCGGACTTGCATGCGGCAACGAGCCGCTCGGCACCGGGGTTCAGCCGCAAGCGCTCGTCGTAGACCGTCTGCAACGCCGCTGCCGGAACGCCGCGCAGCAGGGCGACGCGGCGGCGCAGGCTCTCCTTGTAGTCGGCGATCTCGCCGCGCATCGCCGCTTCGGTGATCGCAGCGACCTCCGCCTTCCTGCCGGCGACGCCCGCGATCTCGTCGACGCACTCGATCGAGATCAGCGTCGAGTCCATGTCGAACGCGATCAGGCCGAAGTCGGCGAGGCGAAGCGGCGTCGCGATGCCGCGGACGACGAGCCCGGGCGCGACCTCGCGCTCTTCGCCGCCGGCCGCGCCGCTCATGCCGCCTCGAGCACCTTCGGCTGGCCGAGCGAGCGCAGGATGTCGCGGACGAGCTGGACGCGCTCGCGCACGGTCTTCGCGCCGACCTCGATCCGCAGCTTGTCGTTGCCGGCGAGGCGAACGAAGCGGTTCTTCTGCACGAGCTCGATGATGCGCGCCGGATCGACCGGCGCGTTCGCCGCGAACGTGATCGTCGTCACCGTGTCGCCGGCGTCGATCTTGGCGACGCCGTAGCTCTTGGCCAGCACCCGCAGCCGATGGACGTCGAACAGCGCCTGCGCCTGCGGCGGGAGCTTGCCGAAGCGGTCGGTGATCTCGTCGAGCATCGCCTCGATCTGCTCGGCGCGCGTCGCGCTCGCGAGCCGCTTGTAGAGCGAGAGCCGGATGTGGACGTCGCCGCAGTACGCGTCGGGCAGCAGCGCCGGCGCGTGCACGTTGATCTCGGTGACCGCGGAGAGCGGCGCGAGCAGGTCGGGCTCGCGGCCGCTCTTCAGCGACCGCACCGCCTCGGCGAGCATGTCGTTGTAGAGCTGGAAGCCGACCTCCTGGAGGTTCCCGCTCTGGTGCTCGCCGAGCACCTCGCCGGCGCCGCGGATCTCGAGGTCGTGCATCGCGAGGTAGAAGCCCGAACCGAGCTCCTCCATCTGCTGGATCGCCTCGAGCCGCTGCGCCGCCGCCTTCGAGAGGCCCTCGACGTCGGGGACCATCAGGTACGCGTACGCCTGGTGGTGCGAGCGGCCGACGCGGCCGCGCAACTGGTGCAGCTGCGCGAGGCCGAACTTGTCGGCGCGGCTGATGACGATCGTGTTCGCGCTCGGCACGTCGATCCCGGTCTCGATGATCGTCGAGCAGAGCAGCACGTTGTGGCGCTGGGCGACGAAGTCGCGCATCACGTGCTCGAGCTGGCGCTCGGGCATCTGGCCGTGCGCGACCGCGATCCGCGCTTCGGGGACGAGCGCGTGCAGCGTCTCGCGCCGGTGCTCGATCGTCTGCACGTCGTTATGCAGGAAGTAGACCTGGCCGCCGCGCTTGAGCTCGCGCAGCACCGCCTCGCGGATCGTGCTCGAGCCCTCGCTGCGGACGAACGTCTTGATCGCGAGCCTGCGCTCGGGCGCGGTCGCGATCACCGAGAGGTCGCGCAGGCCCTCGAGCGCCATGCCGAGCGTGCGCGGGATCGGCGTCGCGGTCAGCGTCAGCACGTCGACCTCGGCGCGCAGCGCCTTCATCTGCTCCTTGTGGCGGACGCCGAAGCGGTGCTCCTCGTCGATCACGAGCAGGCCGAGGCGGGCGAACTTGACGTCGCTCGAAAGCAGCTTGTGGGTGCCGACGACGATGTCGATCGTGCCGTCGGCGAGGCCGTCGAGCGCCGCCTTCACTTCCTTCGTCGAGCGGAAGCGCGACAGCTCGGCGACCTTGACCGGCCACTTGCCGAAGCGGTCGGCGATGTTCTGGTAGTGCTGCTCGGCGAGCAGCGTCGTCGGCGCCAGGATCGCGACCTGCTTGCCGTCGTTGACGGCGACGAACGCTGCGCGCAGCGCCACCTCGGTCTTGCCGAAGCCGACGTCGCCGCAGATCAGGCGGTCCATCGGCCGGGGCGAGACCATGTCCTGGATGACGGCGTGGATCGCGGCGTGCTGGTCGGCGGTCTCGTCGAACCCGAAGCTCGCCGCGAACGCCTCGTAGTCGTGCGGCTGGAAGCGGAACGCGTGGCCTTCGCGCGTCGCTCGCCGCGCGTAGATCGCGAGCAGCTCGGCGGCGGTGTCGCGGACCTGCTCGGCGGCCTTGCGCTTGGCCTTTTCCCACTGCCCCGAGCCGAGCTTGTGCAGCGGCGCCTCTTCGGCGCTCACCCCGGTGTAGCGCGCGATGAGATGCAGCTGCGCGACCGGAACGTAGAGCGTCGCCTTGTCGGCGTACTCGAGCTGGAGGAACTCGCCCGGCTCCTCGTCGGCGCCGCCGAGCGCGATCGTCGTCAGGCCGAGGTATCTACCGATGCCGTGGTTGACGTGGACGACCGGATCGCCGACGGCGAGCTCCGAAAGGTCCTTGATCAGCGCGTTGACGTCGCTCGTCTGCTCCTGGCGTCGCCGCCGGCGCGCCGACGGCGCGATCGCGAACAGCTCGGTCTCGGTGACGAAGTCGATCGTCTGCGCGTCGGCGCCATGGCCGGTGCGCGCGGCGAAGCCCTGCGCGAGCGGAGCGACCGCGATCGCGAAGCGCTCGTCGCCAGCGGAGAAGTCGGCGAGGGTCGCGACGCTCGGCGGCTCGATGCGGCTGTCGCGCAGCAGCTCGAGCAGGCTTTCGCGGCGGCCTTCGCTCTCGGCGACGATCAGGACGCGGTGCGGAGTCGTCGCGACGTGCTCCTGCAGGCGCCTGAGCGGATCGGGAGCGCCGCGGTCGACGCCGAGGTCGGGGAGCGCCGTCGCCCACGCGTCGCCGTCGCTCGCCGCACCGCGCACCGCTAGCGTCGCGTGCGCTCCGCACCGGCTGAAGAACTCCTCGGGGCGCATGAAGATCGCCTCGGGCGCGAGCACCGGCCGCTCGCGGTCGTGCTGGAAGAAGCGGTGCCGCTCGCGCGTGTCGGCCCAGAAGCGCTGCAGCGACTCGTCGAGCTCGCCGTGCAGCGCGACCGTCGCGCTCGTGCCGAGGTAGTCGAAGACGGTCGCAGTCTCGTCGAAGAAGAGCGGCAGGTAGAACTCGATCCCTGCGGTCGCGATGCCGGCGCCGATGTCCTTGTAGATGCGGACCTTGGTCGGGTCGCCCTCGAAGCGCTCGCGCCAGCGCGCGCGAAACGCGTTCCTCGCCGCCTCGTCCATCGGGAACTCGCGGCCGGGCAGCAGGCGGACTTCGGGAACCGGATAGAGGCTTCGCTGCGTGTCGGGATCGAAGGTGCGGATCGAGTCGATCTCGTCGCCGAACAGGTCGACGCGGTACGGCACCGACGAGCCCATCGGAAAGAGGTCGATCAGGCCGCCGCGCACCGCGTATTCGCCGGGCGAGACGACCTGGCTGACGTGCGCGTAGCCTGCGAGCGTGAGCTGCGCCTTCAGCGCCGCTTCGTCGAGCCGCTGCCTGGTGCGGAAGTGGAACGTCGTGCCGGCGATGAAGCTCGGCGGCGCGAGGCGCACGAGCGCCGTCGTCGCCGGCATCAGGACGACGTCGACCTCGCGCCTGCCGATCCGCCAGAGCGTCTCGAGCCGTTCGGAGACGAGGTCCTCGTGCGGCGAGAACGCGTCGTACGGCAGCGTCTCCCAGTCGGGAAAGACGGCGATGCGCAGCCCGGGCGCGAAGAACGCGATCTCGTCGGCGAGCCGCTGCGCGTCGGCGGGCTCGGCGCTGAAGATCGCGACCGGCGCACCCTTGGCGCGCTCGCGCTCGGCGAAGCGCGCGAGCAGCAGGGCGTCGGCAGAGCCGGGGGGGCGGGGCAGCGCGAAGCGCTTGCCGGGTGCGATGTCGGGGAGGAGCATGACGGCGGCAGCCTGCCGCGCGCGACGAAAGTCTCGATTTTAAAAGGCGTGCCGCGGCGGCGCGGATCGCCGGCTTATCCTTCGCCCGCCGCGCTCGCTCCGATGCCGACTCCCGCACCCGCTCCCGCTCGCCGCCGCGTCTTCGCGCTCGTTCCGTGCGCGGGCAGCGGGATGCGCGCCGGCGCGCCGATCGCCAAGCAGTACGTCGAGCTCCGCGGCCGGCCGCTCGTCGTGCACACGCTGGCGGCGCTCGCGGAAGTCAAGCGCTTCAGCAAGATCCTCGTCGTCGTCGCTCCCGAGGACCAGCACTACGACAAGCTCGTGCTGCCCGACGACCCGCGTCTCGCGCTCGCGCGCTGCGGCGGCGACACGCGGGCGTCCACGGTCGCCAACGGCCTCGCCAAGCTGGCCGGGTTCGGCGCGCTGCCGAACGACTGGGTGCTCGTCCACGACGCCGCACGCTGCCTGGTGCGCGCCGAATGGGCCGACGCGCTGATCGATGCCTGCCGCGAGGACCGCATCGGCGGCCTGCTCGCGCTTCCGGTCGCCGACACGCTCAAGCGCGCCGAGGCCGGCCGCGCCGTCGCCACGTTGTCGCGCGAAGACGTCTGGCAGGCGCAGACGCCGCAGATGTTCCGTTTCGGCGTCCTCGCCGACGCGCTCGCACGGATGCCGCAGGCGACCGACGAAGCGTCGGCGATCGAGGCGATCGGCCTCCGGCCGCTCCTCGTCGGCGGCTCCGCCGAGAACATCAAGGTCACGCATTCCGACGACTTCGCGATCGCCGAGGCGCTGCTCGCGCG
>DASSRF010000130.1:0-2941 GCA_035701945.1 Caldimonas sp.
CGGAACGTCTCGGCGAGGCGGCGCGCCGTGATCATGGAATAGAAGCAGTCCTCGATCGTGCTCGGCGCGATCACGATCTTCGGCGCGTCGCCGTGGCTGCCGAAGATCGCCGCCATCAGGTCGCCCTGCTCGGCCTTGGTCGGTTGTCCCGTGCTCGGGCCGCCGCGCTGGACGTTGACGACGACGAGCGGAATCTCGCCCATCACCGCGAGACCGATCGCCTCCTGCTTCAGCGAAAAGCCGGGTCCCGACGTGATCGTCACCGCGCACTTGCCGGCGTACGACGCGCCGACGGCGAACGCGCACGCGGCGATCTCGTCCTCGGCCTGGTGGACGAGGCCGCCGACCTTCTCGAAGACGTCGCTCAGGTAGTGCGACGCCGAAGTCGCCGGCGTGATCGGGTACATCGCGCAGATCTCCATCCCGGAGGCCATGACGCCGAGCGCGAGCGCCGTGTTGCCGTTGACCACGAGCTGCGGCTCGGTGATGCGCTGCGCCGGGATGCGAAAGCCGAAATCGAGGTGCGTCGCCGCCCACGCGTGGCCGGCGCCGAGCAGCATGACGTTGGTGCGCACGACCGACTCGTCCTTCTTGCCGAACGTCAGCGCGATCTGTTCGCGCGCGATCTGCAGGTCGAGGCTGTAGAGGTGGCACAGGATGCCGAGCACGAACATGTTCTTGCCGCGCTTGGCGTCGGCGACGTGCGCCTTGCACTCCTGCTCCATCGCCACCTCGATGACGCGGTAGCCGGCGGCGACGAGCTTGTCGTGCGCGGCGACGTACGACGCGGCGATGCTCGGGTCGGCGTGCGAGCGCCACATGCTCTCGAGCAGGATGATGCAGCCCGGCTTCAGCTCCCTGGCGCGGACACGGCCGAGCAGGACCTGCTCGTTGAAGGCGACGACGAGGTCGGTCTCGTCGCCGCCGTTGGTGATCGGCCCGGCGCCGATGCGGATCCGGTTGCCGCTCGCGCCGGCGACGCTGCGCGCCGGCGGCCGGATCTCGGCCGGGATGATCTCGGTCGTCCAGACGCCGTTGCCCATGCGCGCGGCGATCGCGCCGAACGACTGGCCGCAGCGCTGCGCACCTTCGCCCGAGTCGCTGATGATCTCGACGATGTGCTCGCGCAGCGTGACGAGCGTCTTCGCGCGGGTCTCGGGAACCAACGCGGCGCTCGGCCGGGCCGGGGTCGGGAAGCTGACGACGGTGCTCATGGCGTTCTTTGACGAAGTGTTCGAAGACGAGGGCGCTCAGGCGACGCGCACGCGCGCGTGGCCGTGCTCGGCGAGGTCGATGCCGAACAGCGTGCGGCCGGTGTCGGCCTCGTCGACGTCGCGCAGACCGAGGTAGCGTTTCATGCTGCGCGCCGCGCGCCGACCGGCGCCCATCGCCTGGATGACGGTCGCCGCGCCGGTGACGATGTCGCCGCCTGCGAAGACTCCGGCAAGCGACGTCGCGAGCTCGTCGTCGGTCGCGATGTACCCGCGCTCGTTGAGCTTCATCCCCGACGTCTGCCCCATGATCGGGTTGGCGTTGGTGCCGATCGCGTAGACGACGAGGTCGGTCTCGAAGTCGAACTCGCTGCCGGCGACAGGGACCGGGCGGCGGCGTCCTGAAGCGTCGGGCTCGCCGAGCTCCATCTTCACGCAGCGCAGCGCACGCACGCTGCCGTGGCCATCGTCGAGCACCGCGACCGGGTTCGTGAGCCAGTGGAACTCGACGCCTTCCTGCTCGGCGTGGTGGAGCTCCTCGAGCCGCGCCGGCGCCTCGGTGCGCGAGCGCCGGTAGATGCACGCGACCTGCTCGGCGCCGAGCCGGAGCGACACGCGCATCGCGTCCATCGCGGTGTTGCCGGCGCCGACGACCGCGACGCGCCTGCCGATCGGCAGCGGCGTGTCGTACGCGGGGAAGTCGCGCGCGCGCATCAGATTGCAGCGCGTCAGCAGCTCGTTCGCCGAGAGCACGCCGTTGAGCGAGTCGCCCGGGATGCCGAGCATCGTCGGATAACCGGCGCCGACGCCGACGAACACCGCATCGAAGCCGAGCTCGTCGATCATCTGCTCGATCGTGAAGAGGCGCCCGACGAGCGTGTTGCACTCGAAGCGCACGCCGAGCTTCTTGAGGTTCGCGATCTCGGCGTCGACGACGGCGTTGGGCAGCCGGAAGTCGGGGATGCCGTAGCGCAGCACGCCGCCGGGCTCGTGGAACGCCTCGTAGACGGTGACCTCGCAGCCGGCCTTGGCCATGTCGGCGGCGCACGCCATTCCGGCCGGACCGGAACCGACGACGCCGACCCGAAAGCGCGTCGGCTCGATGTCGGGAACGTTGGCCCAGCCCTCGCGGATGGCGGCGTCGCCGACATAGCGCTCGAGCCTGCCGATCGCGACCGGCTCGAGCGTGTCGCCGACGGTGCAGACGCCTTCGCACTGGTTCTCCTGCGGGCAGACGCGGCCGCACACGGCGGGAAGCAGGTTGGTGTCCGTCAGCACGTCGTATGCGCCGCGCAAGTCGCGCGCGATGATGCGGCGGATGAAGCCCGGGATGTCGACGCCGACCGGGCAGCCGCGCACGCACGGCTCGTCGGGGCACTCGAGGCAGCGATCTGCCTCGCGCATCGCGTCGGCGACGCTGTAGCCGCACGCGACCTCGGCGAAGTTGCGTGCCCGCACGAGAGGCTCTTGCTCCGGCATCGGCGTCCGCGTCTGCGCAATCGTGCGCACGGTCTTCTTCTTGGCCATGGCGATCGTCCTTGGATCGATGCGGGCGGCCGGCAGCGGTGCGGTGCTCAGCCCCCCAGCGTCTGTTCGAACGGGTCGAGCGACTCGGCTGGGTCGCCTCGCGCGGTCGCCTCTGCGGCGACCGCGGCGAGCGTGTCGAGGTCGGGAATGTTCGTCATCCGGCAGCTCGCCGAGAAGCGCTGTTCGGCTTCGCGCTCCTCGAG